>CAYSUA010000750.1:0-2982 GCA_964433795.1 uncultured Desulfobacteraceae bacterium
ATTCCCACTCTCCGCACAGAAAAACCCTTTCCCAGGGAATGAATGCGTCATCGAAGACCAGAAAGGATTCGGCCACTCCGAAATCATTGTAGGGGGCGTGAAGATCGATCCGCGGGCGGGGATTCGTAATTCGGGTGATCAGCTTAATGCCGTCCGAATCGGCAGGGATGGCAAAAGAGACCGCCCAATCGCCTTCTCTTTCGGTAAGCGCACGCGTGGGAAGGACGAGATGTTCGTCCACATAAGGTCCCATGGTAATATGATTCTTTGCCCCCCGAACGACGATCCCTTTCTTATCCTTCCTGACGATCCTCAGGTAATGGTCGGGGTCTTTTTGTTGATGGGGTCTGGCCTTGCGGTCGCCCTTGGCGTCTGTCTGGGAGGTACTGCCCACTAGATCGTTGGCTTGATAATATCTTAGATATTTAAGGAAATGATCGTGATACTCCGTGCCTTTGGCAAGGTCGATTTCCTTGGTGACGACCCCCATGGCATTGAGGGTATCTGTGGCCATACAGCGTTGAATGCATCCTCCCACCTTATGGCACAGCGCTCTCTTCATCTCTTGCTGCTTATAAAGATCCTCGATGCTCAGGCTCAGGGAGGCAAAGCGGTTAATGGGTTCACCGGTGAGGTGGGATTCGGTCAGCATAAGGTCCTTGTATGCAGGGTCTTGGGCTAAATCAAACGTGAGCCGGAGTACATTGACGGATTTCTCAAGCATCGGATCGTCTCTACCGATTTGCCGCCCATGGGAATATACATTGGGCTTCATGTTCTTTAAGCGTTCCACATACTCATCCGCAGTCTTTAGGGCCATTTTTCATATCCTCCTTTTGTCAAAACAACATTCTCTACTCGCCCTGGAATACGGTTATATAGGGATGTTTCCCCCGGGTTGGCGGGATAACCGTATTATCGCCCCTTAAAGAGGGGAGGCCTTTTATCCATGAAAGCCGTGGCCCCTTCCTTAAAATCGTCGGTTCCGGCCACTTCGTGCACAAATCGTTTGCAGGCGATCCAGAAGTCATACAGGTGGCGTCCGAGGGCCTGATTGACTGTTTCCTTGATGATGCGCAGGGAAGCCGGGGAGGACTTCATGATGCCCCGCGCGACCTCCATGGTAGACGCCTTCAGTTCTTCCCGGGAAACGACCCGGTTGACAAGCCCGATCTCAAGGGCCCGTTCGGAATCGATCGGCTCGCCGGTCAGCATGAGTTCCTGGGCGGGTTTCATTCCCACCACCACCGGCCCGAAAACAGCAAATATGGGGGGCCAGGCCCCGATACGGGCTTCGGGCAGTGCGAACCTGGCGGTTTCTGAAGCCACAGCGATGTCGGTCAGCAGCACCAATTCGCAGCCGCCCCCGTAAGCCAGGCCATTGACCGCCGAAAGGAGCGGCTTTTTAAGGTGAAAGATGCTGTCGACCAAACCATAAATGCAACCCAGAAAAAGATCCTCCGCATCTTCCGGGTCTTGCAGCCGGGTAAGCTCTCCGATATCGTCCCCGGCGCAGAAAGCCCTCCCGTTTCCGGTCAAAGCCATAAGGGATACCTCCTCGCTGGCATCTGCCTGCTGAAAGGCGCTTCGGAGATCCTTCCAGAGGGGCCGGGTGAGGGCATTCAGTTTTTCCGGTCGATTGAGAGTGATCCAGGCAACTCGGTCTTCTATCTCGCAGACAACACGTTGAGATTCCACAAGGGGCCTCCTCTGTCCGGTGAAATAATTTGGGTTGGTACGGAATCTTTAGGATACCTGAATTTACGCTTGTCTAAATTGAGCCCTAAAGGATTTTCTTATTCCCAACTGAGTGAAAAAAGAAGACATACCGACCCCCGGAGAAGGCCTGTTTCGAAATGTGTGTAGGGTTCGGCTTAATATTCGACCCATGCTGAATCCCTCATGCAAAACCCTTCTGTTCTCATCATACATTGCATTGGCATCCATTTTCGGATGTTTAAATACAATCGATTCCCCACCGTAATGGTTCCATGGTAAATCGTCGATGATTCTTCCCTCCTCCAGATATTCATCGTAAATTTGACTGCCCGGCATGGGGGCCAGCGTCAAAATGAAGGGAATAACTTTCATTTCATCACAAAATTCAAGGGTCCGCTGGTATGTATCGAGTGAGTCCTCATCCCAGCCTACAATGAAGAAACCCATGATCTCTATACCCAAATCCTGGATGATTCGGATGTTCTCCTTGAGTGTCTGGAGTTCAAAGGTGTCAGAGGATGTAAAATGCAGTTTACGCCAGGCACCGGACTGTTTCTGCCCCGAACCGGATATGGATTCAAGTCCGGCCGCAATCAAGCACAGGCCACTTTCGGCTGCCAATTCGATGATCTTGCGGCCATCTTTATAGTTTACCGCAGAAACACCTCCTGCGCCGGACCACAGCCGTTTCGGACGAAGTGTGGCCAATTCTTTATAGAGATCAAAATAGTACTGATTCTCCTGGGGTCTGTCTACAATTTGCGGGTGACCGAATACGCTGTCGTCTACATTGAAATATCGTTTTCGGAGTGAATTTACCTCAGATACCACCTCCTCTATGGGGCGATGCCGGATTTGAGGTCCGAAAATAGGAGTAACCGGACAGAATCGGCAACTATTGGGACATCCCCGTGTGGTAAAAATGGAATCCATCATATAGCGTTCACGGGGTAATAAATCCCGTCGCATCATCGGCATATTGTTCAGGCTGGGACGATTCTTTTGGTGGTATACGCTTCCGTTTAAAGTTTTTGTATCGTATGGACCGCATACATAATAGTCTTTTAGCGAATCGGCTTGAAAATCTTTCAGGATTTGCGGCCAAAGCGCTTCCGCCTCTCCAACGGCAATCGCTGCTGCATGTTGTTTTGCCTCATTTGGAAACGCATAGATGTGAGGACCTCCCAGTATCACCGTTTTTCCCTTAGCCACAAATTGATCGGCAATGCCATATGCGGTGACCGCCAAGGGAGTTCGTACGGT
>CAYSUA010000751.1:0-2972 GCA_964433795.1 uncultured Desulfobacteraceae bacterium
TTATAAAAAAGGGGGTCACCCACGCTGTCAAAGACAAACGAACACGCCGAGACCGCAACCCATCAAACGGTGAGGGTCTAATATTATCCCCCAGAAGAGTAGTCATATTCAAAAGCTTAGGTAAGCTAAGAGATCGAATCAATAAAATATAAACTGCGAATTAACCATGATCCAAAAGGCTGACGCTTTTTGTCCAGGCTATCCGCGCCTTTCGTTTGACAAATTATTTGATACCGTATATGGTATCAAGCAGAGGTGGTAAAAATTCAAACTGTCTTAGATACAAATATCATCTTTGCAGGACTCTATTCCGCATTTGGTGCATCTTTTCAAGTATTAAGGGCTCTTACGGCCGGGAAAATTCAACCAGTGTTGTCAGTTGCATTGCTATTCGAGTATGAAGATGTCCTCAAGCGGAACAGCAGGAAACTGGGACTCACTTATTGGGATATTGACGCTTTTCTTGATAATATGTGTACCTTAAGTTCTTTTCAAAAAATTCATTATCTCTGGCGTCCGTTCCTACCTGACCCGAAAGATGATCATGTTCTCGAATTGGCCGTTGCTTCACAAGTGAAAAGAATTACCACTTTCAACGTTAAAGATTTCAAAGATGTTGACAAGTTTGGGGTGAAAATTATTAGTCCCAAACAGTTATTGGAGGAAATAGAATGGGTGCATTAAGTCTAAGGTTACCTGAATCCGTACATCGTCATATTCGAGATATTGCAAAGGCGGAAGGAGTATCAATAAACCAGCTAATATCTTCTGCAATAACGGAAAAAATTTCTGCTATTATGACCGAAGAATATTTGCAGAAAAGGGCTGATCGGGCCAATATCAAAGATATGGAAGCTGTATTGAGTAAAGTAGCTGATCGTGAGCCTTTGAAGGGCGACGAATTATAAACAATTATGTGTTGAAAGCGAACCTATCATTTCAGAGGATGGTTAAAGCCGGGCTTTTGGAGAAAATTAGCGGAAGTTCTATACCGGCCTAAGCCCCAAAAAAATCGTTTGATCAACCAAGGCATATCTTGCCAATCTCCAAGCTATTGAAATCATTTGAAAAATATTATGTATCATCTGGATATCCATGATATTTATAAGGTTTAAACGCTAAATCATCATTGCAGCTTGACAATTGTGTTGATTTTTCGAAAAAAATAGCCGAATAAGTAGATTAATCAGTAAAGACCCAGATTAACGAGCGGGGTCGGTTTCGTTCTGAGGGAAAGATCCATTTGCCTAAATGGAAACCTGAAGTGTGAAACTATGAGACTTTTAATTAAAGGAGAATATTAAAATGGCAGATGGAACTGTAAAATGGTTTAGCGATCAGAAAGGCTTTGGTTTTATTGAGCAGGAAGACGGCCCGGATGTATTTGTACATCATTCGGCAATCAATGCCAGTGGCTTTAAGACTCTCAATGAGGGCGACCGCGTTACATTTGATATCGAGCAAGGGCAAAAAGGTCCTGCCGCAGCAAATGTCACTGTAGTTTAATCAATCCAAATATCTTTAAAGGGCATTTCATCAATTTATGGTGGAATGTCCTTATATCCCCCTCATATCCTGTGGCAGTCTGCTTCATCGTTAAATGTCATGGCTCAGGTGACTCATAACGGTCGTAGGCCTTGTTACCCCATGTATATTTGAAGCGCTATTCGAACAATGGAAGGATGATAGATTTGATTGAGAATAGCGATTCCTGTATAGACCCCCAAAAGTACGGTGCGGATATCCCAATTGCACCGCAAGAGAAATTTGTCAACGGCGTGTATGCTTCCGTGGATGAAGCGGTTCGACGTGAGCTAAGTCGTTTACGAAGTGAAGATGACGTCATTCCAACCTGCAAATTGGGCTGTAATCACTGCTGTGGGCAGCATATCCTCACGAATATTGCGGAGGCAAACTCCATAGTGCAATACGTCAAGCGGGAATTCTCGATAGACCAGATATATGAGCTCAGGCTGCGCACGCAACAATGGCATGAATGGGATGATATTAGGGCTGGCAGGTATCCATCGACCGACATCGATCAGGAGGTTGCTCTATCCGACGACTACAATCTTTACTGTCCTCTGCTGGTGGAAGGGACGTGTAGTGCATACTCCATGAGGCCGGTAATATGTCGAACGCATTTTGTCTGTTCTGATCCTTCGTCCTGCCGCCTATCAAACGATCCGGAATCTATAAAAGGTGATCCGTCGGCACTCAAAACTGTTGTAATGGCGGCAAGTCCGTTTTCAGTGGTTTTAAAGGATAGCATAGAGAAAGCAGGGTTGGATTTCAATCAGTCGATAATGCTTCTTCCTCACTGGTTGGCGAATTCTATGGGTTGGGATTTCTCCATATCGCTCTAATTTATGGCAGATGTTCGGCATGGAAAAGTGCACCGCATAAAGCCTCGAATTAGTATACAATCCCGCCGATTATCGTTTCCCTATTCTTCTAGGCTCTCTCCATCGGTCTCTTCATCGGCTGGAGATTGATCCGAATTTTCTTCGGAATCTATGTTCTTTTTCTCCAGTTTGCGTTGTCTTTTTAGGTCTTTCTTTTTTTTCTTTTCCAATTCCTTTTGACGTTTTTTGAATTGAAAATGTGATCTTGCCATTTTGCCACCTTTCAGTAAGTTATGATTGATAATGACAAAAAGAAAAGGGCATTCCCTCTCAATTCGACGGAATGCCCTTTTTCAATTCACAAGTGTGTAACTAAACCACTGTTACATTTGCTGCGGCAGGACCTTTTTGGCCTTGCTCAATGTCAAAAGTAACCTGATCGCCTTCATTAAGCGTCTTAAAACCGGCAGCATTGATTCCTGAATGATGAACAAATACATCCGGACCACTTTCCTGCTCGATGAAGCCGAAGCCTTTGCGCTCGCTAAACCATTTTACAGTTCCATTAACCATAGTGACACCCTCCTTTCAAAAAATTCTCATAGTTCCAAACTTCCGGCTGCCACT
>CAYSUA010000752.1:0-2967 GCA_964433795.1 uncultured Desulfobacteraceae bacterium
A
Source organism: uncultured Desulfobacteraceae bacterium (assembly GCA_964433795.1). Lineage (GTDB taxonomy): Bacteria > Desulfobacterota > Desulfobacteria > Desulfobacterales > SURF-15 > DUZK01. Next base: position 2 of record CAYSUA010000752.1, read on the forward strand.
TTTATTTGTAATTTGGTGCTTGATATTTGAGATTTTAACAGTTGGTGCTTGTATATTGGTTATTGCATAAAATGTAATGAAACAACAATTAAGACTTTAAATTAAGGAGGTTACACAATGGATCGTAAAGCTTTAGTGGAGGAAGTCAAAGAGTATTTTTCATTATCTGACCATTGGCGAAGAATATGCTGCTCTCTGCAGGATCCGGACCCACAGGGATCTCACGTTCATACCTATGTGGACACTTCGGTTCACCCCGATTCCCTGGAAGCCATCATGTGCGGATATTTCGAGCGGTTGGGTTGTCCCTCAAGCCGAAAGATCGATCACATGTCTCCCAATCCCGCAGCCGGCATGGGAAGCCTGCATGGCGTGGAGCCCAAAGGAAAACCCCATTTTGATTTCCAGTGGTTCTTCAAGGAAGATGTCGGACTGAAAGCATGCAACGGCGGCGAGTCCGGCTGCAATCTCCTGATCTGGAACCGCTGGTATATCAATCAGTTTAATGCCCAGTTTCCATATCGGGAAGTCGGACCTGAGGAGGAAAAAGCAGTCGAGGAATACTTCACATCGGATCACTTTCTTAACGGGTTGAAATTTCCGGTGATGCCCACCACCTGCCACATGCACATCAATGTCAATTCAGGAGTTCATCCCGATGTTATTCAAAAATATGCGGAACCGGCTTTGGCGCGGGAGGGAATCAAGATCTACTACACCTGCCCCAATGTTTATCTGGGGGAACCCACGAAGTATAGAGGCAAATTGGTTTTCATGAGTCAGGATCCTGAAGTGGTCTTTGATATCGGCTGGAAGTTCACCCCCGGCGTCATCGTGGAACCGGCCATGGAAACGTGGATCCACGAGGCACACCCCGGATACGATGTCTGGACGACCGAAATGCTGGACAAGGTCATGGACGAAGATTACGTCACCCTGACCGAAGGTGAGATCCAGGAAGTATTGGATGCCTGCATATTTCCTAAGAGGATATGACCAATGTTATTAGAAGGAGAAATTGCCGTAATCACCGGAGCAGCTTCGGAACGAGGATTGGGACAGGGTATTGCCAAACTGTTCTCCGAACACGGGGCCAAGGTGGCCATTCTCGATCTGGATGAAAACATGGCAAAAGAGAGAGCCGCAGGCCTGGGGCCCGGTCATGGCGGATACCGGTGTGATGTAACGAACCGGGATGAGGTAAAATCCGCCATTTCAAGCGTCGTTAGTGACTTGGGTACACCCACCGTACTGGTGAACAATGCCGGGATCACACAACCGAAGAAGATGATGGAAATAACAGACGCAAACTACGATGCGGTTCTTGATGTCAGCCTGCGGGGAACCTTTATTTGCTCACAGGAAGTCATCCCCATCATGAGGGAAAAAGGTAAGGGTAGTATCATCAGCATCTCATCGGTTTCCGCCAAGCGGGGAGGCGGCATATTCGGCGGTCCCCACTATAGTGCCGCAAAAGCTGGTATCTTAGGCCTCACCCGAGCAATGGCCCGTGAACTGGCTCCCGATGGAATCCGCGTGAATGCATTAGCCCCGGGTTTGATCGATACGGATATCACAAAGGGTAAACTCACGCCGGAGCTGAAAGCCGAGATCGTTGAGGGTATTCCCCTGAAACGGATCGGCCAACCCTCGGATGTAGCCGGCGCCTGCCTGTTCTTTGCCAGTGAATTGTCGAGTTACGTAACCGGTGAAATCATGGATGTCAATGGGGGGATGCATATCGACTAAACAAAAAAATCCCTGCACATTCTCAATCAGGTTGTGCAGGGATTTTTGTTTTTAAAATATCGCCTGGCCATCATCCTTTTTAAATAGATGGACCTTATCCATATTTATCTCAAGGTCGATATCTTCGTCCATCTTTACAGCGATGTTGGGGCTGATGATGGCGGTGATGTTTTCATCACCGGTCGTGATGTCCAGGTAGGTTTCCTTGCCCAGGGTTTCGATCACATTCACATGGGCGGGTACCGACTCACTCATGGTGGCAGCCGCCTCCCCCGTCCCTTTCTTGGTGATGTCTTCGGGCCGCACGCCGAATATGAAATCCTTAGTTCCGTTTGCTTTGGCTTTGGCTCCCATTTCTTCCGTCAAACTGATCTTAAAGCCGCTGGTCTGAACAAAAACGGTGGCGTTCTCTTCAGAAACGGTAGCGGGAATAAAATTCATGGCCGGGCTTCCGATAAATCCTGCCACAAAAAGATTTGCCGGCTGGTTGTAGAGCTCAAGGGGGGACCCCACCTGCTGGATCCAGCCGTCGTTCATGACCACGATCCTATCTCCCATGGTCATGGCTTCCACCTGGTCGTGGGTCACGTAGATGGAGGTGGATTGAAGACGGTTGTGCAGTTTGATCAGCTCGGTCCTCATCTGCACCCTCAGTTTTGCGTCCAGGTTGCTGAGTGGTTCATCAAACAGAAACACATCCGGTTTTCGAACAATGGCACGTCCCAAGGCCACCCGCTGTCTTTGACCGCCTGAAAGCTGTTTGGGTTTTCTATCCAACAGATCCTCAATCCCCAGTATTTCGGCTGCGTCATTTACAAGTGTTTGTCTCTCCTCTTTGGGGACTTTCCTCATTTTCAGTCCGAACGCCATGTTGTCAAAGACTTTCATATGAGGATAGAGAGCGTAGCTTTGAAACACCATGGCGATATTGCGGTCCTTGGAGGCCAGGTTGTTTACCAGCCGGTCTCCGATATAGATGTCGCCTTCGGTGATTTCTTCCAGGCCGGCGACCATGCGAAGGGTTGTGGTTTTACCGCAGCCCGAAGGCCCGACCAACACCACAAACTCCCGGTCGTTGATCTCCAGGTCCACCGTGTTTACCGCAACCACTTCGTCGAATTTCTTGGTCAGATTCTTTAGCGATACCTGAGCCATCGATTAAACCTCCTGTTTTCTGTATATTTTTATTCTACCCTCGGTAGTAAGGATCAACCCTT
>CAYSUA010000753.1:0-2953 GCA_964433795.1 uncultured Desulfobacteraceae bacterium
GGGTGCATTCGGGGACGGGGGAATCGTTACTACATCGTCGGAGGAATGGGTTGAAAAACTGAGAATACTCAGGGCTCATGGAGCACGACCCAAGTATTATCATAAGATTGTGGGGGGAAACTTCAGATTGGATGCGCTTCAGGCCGCTGTGGTATCCGTCAAATTGAAGCACCTGGATCAATGGACCCGGGCCCGGCAGGAAAATGCAGCTCAATACAGGGCATTGTTCGATAATGCAGGCCTGTCGGAGATTCTGGAATTGCCTGTGGAAAAAGAAAACAGACATATCTACAATCAATTTGTGATTCGGGTGCCGGAGAAACGAGACGAATTGCGGGAAGATTTAAAGGAGGCGGGGATCGGAACCGAAGTCTATTACCCGGTACCGTTGCATCTTCAGGATTGCTTCGCATATTTAGGATATAAACCGGGTGATTTTCCCGTTGCCGAAGAAGCGGCTCAAAAAACCCTGGCGCTTCCCATATATCCTGAACTTACGATTGAGCAGCAGGAATACGTGGTGGATTCGATTAAAGCGTTTTATTCAACTTGATAGTATAGGATCCTATTATTGTCTACAATCCACACAGATTATAAAGATTTTTGGTTATATGAATTGTATGATTATCTGTGTATGTCTGTGTGGGTCTGTGGCTAATTCAAAAGGCAAACCATGGAATTGATCAGAGATTCAGTCATCAAAACCTTGTACGACTTTCCGGGGAAGGACGATCGTCTAATCTCCGAGCTAAATCAAATCATCTCAACTCACGGACGCCAGGCCTATTCGGTTATTCTTCATGTGTTGACGCACCTGGAATTGGAGCCGGTAAAGGCAGAAGATTGCTGGAACCGGATGTTGACTCATCGAAAAAGACTGAGTGATACCCTTGGCCGGGATATCAGTTTAAGAACCGCAATTTGTGATTATTTTCAATCCATCGACAGATCCTTGAAAAATCCAATCGTGATCGAGATCCAAATTTTTGAGGCGACCGCCAATTCATCTAAATTTGACAGTCTCACGGGACTCTATTCCAGAGGATTTTTCGACTCCGCCCTGGAACGTGAACTCGCCCGTGCAAAGCGCTATAAAACCGATCTTTCCATTCTGTTCTTCGATCTGGATAATTTCAAAGACGTAAACGACGAATACGGTCATCTTGCCGGCGACATGGTGCTGAAGCGCGTTTCCCGAGTGGTCAGAGAAGAAACCCGATCCGAAGATACGCCGGCCCGATTCGGCGGGGAGGAGATTGTATTGATTCTTCCTGAAACCGGTAAAGTTCAGTCTCTTGTGTCCGGAGAAAGAATCCGGAAAAAAGTCGAAGCTTTGAAAATGACGCACGATAAACAACCCATTAACCTGACCGTAAGCGGAGGGCTTGCCACATACCCCATAGATGCCAAAAGTCCAATCAAACTGGTGCAGTGTGCCGATAACGCGCTGTACAATGCCAAGCGATCCGGGAAGAACAATATTGCCTTTTACTCCAAGGACAAACGGCACAGCAACCGCATCGATTTTACGACCGAGATCAAAATACGGGAGATCAATTTCGACGATTTAAGAGATGTCACCGCAGTCGGTAAAAATATCAGTATCACCGGTATGAGATTTGAAAGTGCAAATCCGTTGAAAATGGGGTCCAAGGTGCAACTTCAAATCCCCGTCTCTCCCAAGGGATCTCCGTTATCGGTCATCGGGTCGGTAGTGCGCGTTGAAAAAATAAAAGACGGCCAATATGACATCAGTGTCTCATTTGTCGATATTGAAAAAACGACCATGGATAAACTGAACAAACTGTTTCCGGAAAGTTAATTATTATGACCAAATTTCTTTGCGTGCTCGGCGCCTCCGCGGTGAAGATTCAGTCAATTATGATTGCGGACACCTGAGGCTTATTTATGGGTAATATTTTAGTCGTTGGTGGGGCGGGTTATATCGGGTCCCACATGTGCAAGCACTTGTCCAGAAACGGCTATTTGCCGATAGTACTGGACAATTTGTCCAGAGGGCATGAAAAAGCGGTCAAGTGGGGGCCTTTCATTGAGGGATCGATTTCCGACCGGAATATACTGAAACGTATTTTTTCTGAACATCGCATCGATGCGGTCATGCATTACGCGGCATATTGCTATGTCGGAGAATCCGTAACCGATCCTTCCATGTATTATCAGAATAATTTAGCAGACACCATTTGTCTGTTATCGGAGATGGTGGAAGCAGAGATAAAAAAAATCGTCTTTTCATCTTCCTGTGCGGTGTACGGTGAACCCGAGGAAATTCCCATCACGGAAAGCCATCCCCAAAACCCGGTTAATCCTTACGGCAGGACCAAGTACATGGTAGAGCAGGTCTTGGATGATTTCGGTTATGCGTATGGGCTTGAATTTGTTTCGTTGCGATATTTTAATGCGGCCGGTGCAGATCCGGAAGGGGAACTGGGTGAGGATCACAATCCGGAAACCCACTTGATTCCGCTTACCATTCAGGCTGCGGCGGGGAAGCGCGAGGAGATCCGGATTTACGGAAACGATTATCCCACACGTGACGGAACCTGCATCAGGGATTACATCCATGTGGAAGATCTGGCCGAGTCCCATTTGAGGGCGTTGGAACGGTTGTTGAACGGTGAGGGCGGTGGAACATATAATCTCGGAAACGGAGTAGGTTACTCCGTACGGGAAGTTATCGATATCACCCGCAGGATTACCGGAAAACACATTAGAGATAGGGTGGTCGAAAGAAGGGACGGCGACCCGGCTGTACTGGTGGGGTCCAGCGATAAAGCAACACATGAGCTTGGCTGGAACCCTCGATTCCCTGATCTGGAATCCATCGTGAAAACCGCATGGCATTGGCATCAAAAATACCCAAACGGGTATGATTCGTAAGGTTAAGATATTCCAAGGAAATTTGTTGATTTAGTTATAATTCTGTGTTAAAGAA
>CAYSUA010000754.1:0-2937 GCA_964433795.1 uncultured Desulfobacteraceae bacterium
GATTGTGTATACAGTTCGAGTTGCCGCAGCTATCTCCGCGCAGCGGTTCAGTTCAAATGCATATCAGTAGGTTTTCAGAGTTTTAAAATCTTTGATAATTCTGATATGGAAAGAAACAGGCAGAATATTTAATATTTGTCGACAGAAACAAAAAGGAGATGACTATTGAAAGAATTGATAGATTTCATTGATTCCAAAGAAAAAGAAATGCTCGTATTTTTAGAAAAAATGGTCAATATCGATTGCGGCACCTATTGTGAAGAGGGATTGAATCAAGTGGGCGGAATATTGGCGGATCGGTTGGATGCCCTTGGCTTCGGCGTTGAACGAAAATCCCAGGAAGAATATGCCGACCATATCATCGGCCACAAACCGGGAACGGATGATTACAGGATCCTTTTTATCGGCCATATGGATACCGTATTTCCGGCCGGTACGGCTCAAAAACGACCGTTTCGTATAGAAGGCGGTCGGGCACACGGCCCCGGGGTTTCGGATATGAAAGGCGGTATTACATGCCTGCTTTTCGCCCTCGAGGCCCTCAAAGCCGTCAAACCTGACGTGTACGACAAAATCACCATGGATGTTGTATTTAACAGCGATGAGGAAGTGCTTTCCCCTTCCTCAAGACCGATCATTGAAAATCTCGCCAAACAGGCCCACACGGCTTGCGTATTCGAACCGGCACGTCCCGGCGGCGAGTATGTGATTCAAAGAAAAGGGGTGGGCAAATACATCATGAACGTTTCCGGTAGGGCCGCCCATGCAGGCGCACAACCTGAGGAGGGGCGAAGCGCCATCGGAGAAATGGCGCACAAAATTGTGGCACTCCATGCCCTGACCGATTACACAACCGGTACCATGGTGAATGTTGGCGTGGTGCGGGGCGGTGAGCGATCCAATGTGATTGCTGAATCGGCCTATGCTGAAATCGATGTGAGGGTTCCCGATAACGCTGCGGCGAAGCTTCTTCACCAGCAGTTTGAAAGCATTACCGCGAATACCACCATACCGGATACCACCGGTGAGGTAACCGGCGGCATTATGTTTCCGCCCATGGTACAGACACCCCAATCAAAGCGATTGTTTGAATCGCTGCAGGAGGCAGGCCGTATTCTGGGCCTTGATCTTGAAGGAATCGCAACCGGCGGAGGTTCCGACGGCAATCATTCCGCTCAATTCACCCCGACGTTGGACGGAATGGGATCCCAAGGAAGCATGGCACACAGCGATCGCGAATTTATGGAAGTCGCATCCTTGACCGAACGTTCAAAGGTAACCGCACTCTTTCTGGTCTCATGGCCGGAAGTCATATTGGAATTGGAGGAATGATATGGGCGAAACGAAACTCTGTTTCTTATCTGCGACAGAATTGGCGCATGGGATACAAAATCGCGAGGTATCCGCCAGAGAAGTAATGGAAGCCCATCTTAAACAGATCGAGAAAATTAACCCAAAAGTTAACGCAATCGTCACCCTTGTCGCCGATCAAGCACTGAAGCAGGCTGATGAAGCAGACCGGGTACTGGACCGTCGAGAAGCAATGGGTGTGCTGCACGGCTTGCCGATGGGTGTAAAAGATCTGGTTCATACCAAAGGAATACGTACGACATACGCCTCACCGATATATAAAGATTTCGTTCCCGAAAGTGACGCCCTGATCGTGGAACGGGAGAAAGCAGCAGGCTCCATCATCGTTGGCAAGACCAATACGCCTGAGTTCGGGGCCGGCGGCAATACATTTAATGAGGTCTTCGGTGAAACCTTAAATCCGTACGACCTCTCCAAAACCTGCGGGGGAAGCAGCGGAGGGGCCGCCGTGGCGCTGGCATGCGGTATGCTGCCCCTTGCAGACGGAAGCGATCTGGGCGGGTCTTTGCGCGGCCCGGCAGCCTATTGCAATGTTGTAGGCTTTCGGACCTCACCCGGACGTGTTCCGGTATGGCCGACCCGCATGGGATGGTGGGCCCTTTCGGTTCAGGGCCCCATGGCCCGCACGGTGGAAGACATCGCCTTATTCCTTTCAGCCATTGCCGGACCCGATCCCCGATCACCCATTTCCATTCAGGAATCCGCAAGTCTCTTTTCTAATCCCCTGGACCGTGACTTCAAAGGGATTAAGATCGCGTGGAGCTCTAATCTGGGATACCTGCCCGTGGAACCGGTAATCACAGAGGTTTTTGGAGCGCAGCGTAGCGTTTTCCAGGATATCGGCTGCCGGGTTGAAGATACTCAGCCGGATTTAAAAGACGCCACACAAGTGTTCAATGTTCTTCGGGCATGGAAATTTGCCCTGGATCGGGAAGACGATTTAAAAAAATACCGCCACCTGATGAAGGATACGGTGATTTGGAACACCGAAAAGGGATTCGAACTGGATGGCCCGACCGTTGCCCGGGCCGAAGCAAAACGGTCCGAGATATATCATCGGGTGCGGGAGTTCATGGAAGACTATGAATTTCTGGTGCTGCCCACAAACGCGGTCCCGCCCTTTCCCGTCGAAAAGCGGTTCATTACTGAAATCAACGGTATAAAGATGAACGATTATGTGGAAGCCGGCGCGTTGCGCCACACCATCACCGTAACCGGTCTTCCATCAATATCCGTTCCCTGCGGATTCACCCCTGAGGGCCATCCCTGCGGCCTGCAAATCGTAGGAAGGCCCAATCGGGATTTTGAGGTGCTTCAACTGGCTTATGCATTCCAGCAGGCCACCCAATTCCATAAGACACGGCCGGCAATAGCAGAACACTAAGTGCTCTTATTCGTAAATATTATGACGTATTTTTCCAAATGGTACTATATTGATTCACCACAGAGCCGCAGAGGGCACGGAGATGTGGGTATTTTTAGTTTGCCGGGAGACGGCGGCAAACGAAAAGCATCATGCCTCAGGCAGCCAATCCACAAACAAACATTGCCCGAAGGGCGTGGGTT
>CAYSUA010000755.1:0-2288 GCA_964433795.1 uncultured Desulfobacteraceae bacterium
CACTCCATTATTTTAAAAACTTACTCCTGCTTTTCATTTTGTTTACGATTAATTAGGGAAGGAAATTCTGCCAAATACAAACTAATTGAAACATATGGAGTATGTCAATAGATGCAGACGATGAAATGCAAAGTCAACATGAAACCCTTCGGTCGACATATACCGGTTAAGCATTGTTGTCGAGCAGGGTTTTCAGTTTATTTGCAGCCAGTAGCGTGAACTCAACGATACTGGAAAGAGTTTGATCATTAATGGCATCGGCAAATCCCACCACCCAAATGGCCAAAGGCAGTCCTCTTTGATTTCCAAGACTCACGGCCACGGCCCGAACACCCGGAAGATACTCTTCGTCATCCAACGCATATCCTTGTTGCCTGACCCGCTTTAGTTCCTCGAGGAAGGCTGCCGGCGTGGTAATCGTTTTTTTCGTATATGCATGCAGTCCGACGTCTTCAATGATTCTCTTTGCCTGACCGCCGTTGAGACCGGCCAGAAATGCCTTACCCACTGCCCCGGCCAGAAGTGGAATCGAGGTTCCGGGCGGTGAAGAGATTTTTAACGGTTTTAAAGCATCTGCAGTGGCAACAATAATTCCGCGGGATTTGCTCAGTACCCCCAAAAATACGGTCTCCCCGATCCGGTCCCGCAGTTCTTCAAGCAAGGGTTGCGCCCGGTCTGTTACCCTTAGGTAATTCCAACTTCTGAAAGCAAGTTCAACCAGTGTCGGGCCGAGATAATATTTTCTTTTCTGAGGATCTTCTTCCAAAGATCCTGTCATTACCAGGGCTTGAATCAATCCATGGGTGGAGCTTTTACTGAATCCCAGCATATGTGCTAATTCGCTGAGACCCAGTCCCTTCTTCGATTCCGCCACCACATTGAGAATCTGAAATGCCTTTTGAACCGCAGGTGCCTGATAACCCGAAGGTCCATTGGAAAACCCGGCTTTTAAATCCATTTAATAAACTTTCCGCCCATGAATAAAATATTGCCTGTTTATACCGTTTGCTTCGGATGAAACGTCATGGATTCAGGTTTCAGTGTTCAGTTCTTAAGCATGGATGTTTCCTGACACCTGAAACCAACAATTATGTTCACTATAATGAAAATAATTGCATTCTTACTCTCTTGCCCACATGGTGTCAAGAATAAACATAAAATTGCGATATCCATATATTTAAGCGCTTAATATCGCATTCATCACTAATTTTGATTGACAAACCAATTTATAATGATAGAATAATTAAACTTGTTTGTTCATTTCAGTGAACAGGAGGAAAGACGTATGAAAATAAATAAAATCATGGAAGGCCCCAGAGACGGAGAAGTTCGCTGCCAGGCCTGTTTTACCCGTTTTCGCCCGGAGCTGGGGGCGGAATCGGCGGATTGTCCGAAATGCGGCATTGTCTGGCGGATTTCCTGGCCGTACCCCAAGACGGCTAAGGTCCGCGGGCCGGTGTGGGACACATACCCCACGGAGATTGATGAAAATATCTAGAAGCCATTTCAAAATAACGAGGGCCCAACGCAGGGACTTGTCCGCCGGCGGTTTGGGCCAAAAGACTTTTTTGAGATAGCTTCTAAACCTTGAAAGGAGAGGTCATGGCACTGAATCGAAAGATTGCCTATATCGATCTGACCACCGGGGACGTGGAGATCACCCCGATTCCCATTGAGTGGCGGAAAAAATATCTGGGCGGACGGGGGCTGGATGCCTACCTGCTCTATAAACACCTCCCCAAAGGATGCGACCCCTTAGGACCCGATAATGTTGCACTGATCAGCGCAGGGTTGTTGGTGGGAACCCTGGCATCCGCATCGGCACGAACCCACGTTATGGCAAAATCGCCGTTAACCAACCTTTTGGGCTCGGCCAATATGGGAGGATTTTTTGGACCGGAGATGCGATGGGCCGGCTTCGATCACCTGGTGATCAAAGGTCGTGCCGACAAACCGGTATATCTCTATATTCATGACGGGGAGATCGAGATCCGTGATGCGGCAAACGTTTGGGGAGCAGGCGTTTATGATACACAGGATATCATCCGCAAAGAACTCGGAGATGAAGAAACGCAGACTCTCTGCATCGGGCAGGGGGGTGAGAACCTGGTCCGTTATGCCAATGTTATGACCGGGCGTAAAAATGCCGCAGGCCGAACCGGCATGGGAGCGGTTCTGGGCTCTAAGAATCTCAAAGCCATTTCCTGTCGGGGCACCATGGATATCGAGATCAAACACCCGGAAAAAGCCTTGGAATACAACAAAGAGATCATCAATCAGGTCATCTC
>CAYSUA010000755.1:2298-2935 GCA_964433795.1 uncultured Desulfobacteraceae bacterium
CGACCAAGGTTTCTCAAATCATGCAGCGGTGGGGCACGAATTTTATCTATGGGGTTACCAATACCACCGGCCTGGTGAGAACCCGAAATTTTCAATACAACCAGCTGCCCAACAGCGAAGACATCGAATGCGAAAATCTCGACAACTATTCCTTCGGCATGGACGGGTGTTTCGGCTGCCAGGTTCATTGCCGGCACCGGTATACCATAAAGGAGGGGCCGTATGCAGGCACTTATGCCCAAGGGCCCGAATATACAAGCCAGGGGGCATTCGGAACCGAGGTCGGATGCCGAAGCATGAATACCATACTCGTGGGAAACCATCTGGTAAATGATTATGGTCTGGACACCCTTGAGGTGGGCAGCATGATCGGTTGGGCCATGGAGCTTTACGAGAAAGGAATCCTGACGGATGAAGATACAGACGGTCTCAAGCTGGACTGGGGAGACGATGAGGCCGTACTGGAAATGGTCAAGAAAATAGCCTTCCGAGAAGGATTGGGGGATATTCTGGCTGATGGCCCCATGGGTGCGGCAGCAAAAATCGGTAAAGACTGTGAAAAATACCTGATTCATGTCAAACGGATGAGCAATCTGCATTCCGATGAACGCCCCACCCCGGCCCTGGCGCTGAATAT
>CAYSUA010000756.1:0-2919 GCA_964433795.1 uncultured Desulfobacteraceae bacterium
GCAGACGTATGAAACTCGCGCATAAGGGGGCGTAACACCGAACAGGGCACCGACATAAACAAAGCATCGAGTATAAATAACAAGCAGTTATGGTTTATAGAAGCACAGTCATGCTGTTCGATGCAACGCCCCCTAATGCACTCAGACAGTCATACCTCAGCGAAACGGTCTACCTTCACCGCCTATTCCACCAAGTAACTTGGCTTTAGTAGATTACCAGGCATAATTTTTTTGCGATGCTCGAATTGAGGAGGCTTGACACCTGACCCAACATTCAGTATTCGGATTGCAGTTTGATTGAATTAGATAGTACCCATCCATAAATCGGTAAAATCGGCATGGGCACTTTCTGGTGTTTCCAATTCACGGATGAGGATTTTTGTTCCCCGCAAGCGGGATCTTCGACAAGCCAAGGAAATCAGGCTCTTGCGCCGATTGACGCCGAGACTTGTCCGCCTCTGGCAGGTTGGGCAAAAAGACCATTCGGGGATGGAAACTAGATAGAGGAGAACATTGTGAAAGTAATAAGCATGAAAGAGGCCATTTCTGAGTATGTCAAAGATGGCGCTACTATTGCGATTGAAGGATTTACGGCCTTTATCTGTTTTTCGGCAGCCCACGAGATTATTCGACAGGGCATCAAGGACCTGACCCTGTGCCGGATGACGCCGGATCTTATTTACGACCAGATGGTGGCAGCCGGTTGTGCCCGCAAGATGGTCTTCAGCTATCTGGGCAATCCGGGAGTGGGGCCGCTCTATTGCATTCGCCGGGCAGTGGAAAAAGGCATTCCGAGAGAGTTGGAAGTAGAAGAGTATACCCATTTCGGCATGAATTGCCGATACATGGCCGGAGCCGCCCGCCTTCCGTTCTTTCCCCTGCGAAGTAACCTTGGCGATGAATTGAGCAGTGTGAATCCCAAGATCAAATATGTTGAGAGTCCCTATGACGCCAAACCGATTGCCGTGGTGCCGCCGCTGAATCCGGATGTGGCTATTATTCACGCCCAGCGGTCCGATGTCATGGGAAATACGCAAGCCTGGGGCTTACTCGGGTCCCAGAAGGAAGTGGCTTTTGCCGCCGAGCATCTTGTCGTGGTCGTGGAAGAGATTGTTGATGAATCGATTATTCGCAGCGACCCCAACCGTACCATCATCCCAAATCTGGTAGTGGATGCCGTTGTCCACCAGCCCTATGGAGCGCATCCATCCTATGTACAGGGATATTATGACCGGGACAACGAGTTTTATCTCAAATGGGCCAAGCTTTCACGGGATGAAGGGGAAACCCGGGCGTGGCTTGATGAATGGGTCCACGGAGTAAAAGATTGGGCGGAATACCTGGAAAAGCTCCAGGAGCAGGAACCGGATATATGGCAGCGTTTGTCACCCGGCAAGGCCTATTCCGAACCGGTCAATTATGGTGAGTATAAATAGCGTGAAGGAGAAAGAGATATGGATGATTATTCCCCCTCTGAATTCATGATCGCCTCAGCGGCAAGCGCCCTGGCCGGTGAAAAGGTGGTCTTTGTCGGTGTGGGGCTTCCCGGAGTGGCCTGCAACCTGGCACGGCGCACAGTGGCTCCCGATATTGAAATGGTTTACGAATCCGGAGTATTCGGCGCAAGGCCGGCACGATCGCCGCTTTCGATCGGCGATCCCACCCTGGTCAGCGGCGCTGCCCTCGCATGCCCCCAAAACGATCTGTTTATGAACTACCTGCAGGCCGGTCGGATTCAAGTGGCCTTTTTGGGTGCTGCGCAGATCGACCGGTTCGGTAATCTGAATTCAACGGTGATCGGCGATTATCATAAACCAAAGGTGCGCCTTCCGGGCAGCGGAGGGGCTTGTGAAATTGCCATCCATGCCCAAAAGGTTTTTTTGATCATGCGGTTGAAAAAGCGCGCCTTTGTGGAAAAGCTCGATTTTCTCACCAGTCCCGGCCATTTGACCGGTAAAGCGGGTGAGCGGGAAGCGCTGGGCATTCCGGGAAGCGGTCCCCAGCTCTTGGTCTCGGATTTGGGCACCTTTCATTTCGACGGTAAAACCGGAGAAATGACACTTGCCGGTCTGCGCCCGGGGATGACGGTTGAACAGGTGCAGGACGAGATCAGCTGGGAACTGAAGGTTTCGCCGGATCTGAAAGATGCTGATGCACCCAGCAGCGAACAGCTGCGCATCATCCGCGAAGAACTCGATCCCAAAGGCATCTATTCTAAGTGAATCCAAATTATTAACGCATACCAACAGCAATTTCGGAGGATATATCATGAGTGACGTCGTAATTATCAGTGCCGTCCGAACCCCCATCGGAAGCTATCTGGGGGCTTTTCGTGAAATAGCGGCCTACGATCTGGGGGCTCTGGTTCTCAACGAGGTCGTCAAACGTGCAAGTATCGAGCCGGGCATGGTGGATGAAGTGATCATGGGCCAGGCTTATCAAAACGGTGAATATGTCAATATTGCACGTATGGCGCTGCTTGCAGCAGGCTGGCCGGTTGAAGTGCCCGGAATAACCTTTGACCGGCGCTGCTGTTCAGGTTTGGATTCCATCTGTTTCGGCGCCATGAAGATCATGAGCGGGTATGCCGACATTGTTGTCGCCGGTGGTATGGAAAGCATGAGCACGGCTGAATTTTATATTCCGGGAAATTTTATAAAGTCCGGCGTGGGAGGCAAAGTGGATTCGAAATGGGGTTTCATGCCCCGCGGCCATGGATCGCTTTCAATGTGGGGGCTGCCGATTTTTGACCGGATTCAGCGCGCACGTGCCATGAGCCAGCCGATCGAACGTTTTGGCGAACTCAATTCCATGATGATATGGGCTGAAGCCGCAGCCAAAGAAGAGGAAATCACCCGAGAAGAGGTGGACAAGTGGGCGTTTCGAAGCCAAAAGCGGGCGTGTGAAGCCATTGACTCG
>CAYSUA010000757.1:0-1456 GCA_964433795.1 uncultured Desulfobacteraceae bacterium
GCCTATTTTTTTACCGGACATCCTAACTTTTTTACAACGGGAAACCGAGTTAACCAGAGGCACCTTGGTTGAAATTCTCAAACAGTCAGATCGCTTGAAAGAATTTACCATAAATCCCCAGGCCTTCATGACGGAGACCGCCAAGTTAATCAATAGGGCCTTGTATGAAATGGTGGTTTACGGGGTCAAGTATGAACGGCTTGAAAGGCAAGTATACGAAATGAGACTTTTTCAAGAGAAGGAAATCGAAGAGTATCTTTCACGCCTTTACGAAATACAAAGCACCGATGACCGCACACCCTATGATTATGTTCAATATGATTCGGAAATCGAACGGGAGATTGCAGAAAGGTTGGACACCAACGAAAACGTTAAGTTTTTCTGTAAACTACCGCGCTGGTTTGTTGTGCCGACACCTCTGGGCAACTACAATCCCGATTGGGCTGTGGTAACCGAAAAAAGCGAAAAGATTTATCTTGTTAGAGAAACCAAAAGTACTCATGATAGAGATAAACGCCGCGATTTTGAAAATCGCAAAATCGATTGCGGCCAAGCTCACTTCAACGCTTTAGGGGTCAACTTCAAGGTTGCAATAAACATCCACGAGGTATTGGCAGAGTAGAATGAAAGGGCCTAAGCCTTTCAGAAACTGAACCGCGACCTGTATGGTGTATACGTTTGTTTGGAATACCATATAAGAGATAAGCTTAGTGGGGACACTGAAATCTGGGATGAAGCGTATTTTGTAGAAACGATAGGGTGATGTAAGTGAATGAAAGAATAGCTAATAAAAAGCAACGACTCGAAGAAATCAAGGGGCTGATACTCGCCTTTTGCAAAGAGCACCTGAATGAGGAACTGGCGGGCTATGCCCTGAAGCTGTTTGAAAAACTCGGCCGGAAGCGAAAAATTTCCATTACGCGTGGCCAGAAAGAGATATGGGCTGCCGCAATTGTCTATGTGATTGCCCGCTTAAATTTTTTGTTTGATATGGAAAATGAGTTTTTCCTTTCAGCGGATACAATCTGTGATTTCTTTGGGACCAAGAAATCGACTATCGGCAACAAGGCCTCTCAAATTGAAAAAATCTGCAATCTCGGGCTGGGAGCTGAAGGCTTATGCAACTCGGACATTACTGACGCCCTGACCTTGGTTGAGGTGCCCAATGGTTTGATAGTCCCTAAAAATATGCTGCCGGATTTTGATGTTGTGTATGAGCTGGCTGATGAGGAAGATACAAAGGAAATAGAACAATTCATGGATGAGCAGCGGCGAATCCAAGAACGGAAAGCCGCAGAGAAAAAGGCAAGACGTGCAGAGATCAACCGTAAGATTGCTGAAGATAAGAAAAAGAAGAAAATAGAGAATGATAAACAACTCAGCCTGTTTGACGATTTTAATGCCTGAAAACAAATATAAGCGTAATGAAAATTAGACGTTCGCGGGCCGGAAATAC
>CAYSUA010000757.1:1466-2910 GCA_964433795.1 uncultured Desulfobacteraceae bacterium
TTAGCTTTTTAACCTTTCAATCCTTGTCTTTTGCTGGAGATTTCATGCTGACCTTCTTACATGCTGCTGATATTCATCTGGATTCGCCTCTGCGAGGTTTATCGCACTATGAAGGTGCGCCCCCCATTGAAGAAATCAGGGGAGCTACCAGGCAGGCGTTGGACAACCTGGTCAATTTTGCTTTGGAAGAAAAGGTAAACTTTGTTCTTGTCGCCGGCGACCTCTACGATGGTGACTGGCAGGACTTTAACACGGGACTATACTTCGCCAATCAGATGCGCAATCTTGGAGAGGCCGGAATCCGTGTTGCTGTAATACGCGGCAACCATGATGCTGCCAACACCATGACCAAGACCATACCTATGCCGCAAAACGTTAAGATTTTCAGTGAGCGCAAGCCGGAGACCTGGCAGGTTGATGATCTGGGCGTTGCCATCCACGGCCAGAGCTATGCCAATCGGGATGTGTACGAGAATTTGGCAATTGCTTATCCGGATCCGGTGCCCGATATGTTTAACATCGGTATTCTGCACTGTTTGATATCCGGTACCGAAGGTCATCTGCCGTACGCCCCGTGCACATTGGACGAGCTTGCAGCAAAGGGCTATGATTACTGGGCACTCGGCCATGTGCACACGTATGATGTCCTTCGGGAACAACCGCACATTGTCTATGCCGGCTGCACCCAAGGGCGGCACATTAGAGAACCCGGCAATAAAGGCTGCGTTTTGGTAGAAGTAGAAGAATCTGAAATTCGCACACAATTTGTGCCCCTAAATGTGCTTCGCTGGGCAGAGATCAAAGCAGATGTCGGCAACGCCCAAAACATCGAGCAGGCAGCGGTTGCCTTTGGAGACGTATTAAGCCGGAAGCTGTCTGACCTTGGAGGCCTGAACGCCTGTGTGCGAGTGGTTTTGACAGGCCGTTGTCTGGCACACGGGAGGCTTTTTTCCAATCCCGAAGCCGTTGCCGCCAACGTCCGGGCAGTTGCATCCGAAGTGTCACAGGGTAAGGTGTGGATTGAGAAGGTTCAGCTACAGACCCGACCGACAATCGATTTTGATGCTATCACCGCAAGTGATACGCCTCAAGGTGAGCTGTTACGGTATTTGAGAGAGCTCGCCGGAAATCCGCAGGCTCTCGAGGAGCTTGGGCTGGATCTGACAGCTCTGAAATCCAAGCTGTCCGGAAGTGGAGTGGAATTAAAAGAGAATGAGATCGTAGAACTGTTTTCTGATGTAGGGGACATTTTGTTGACCATGCTGGAAGAAGAAGAAGGTTTGGAAGGCTAATGATGAAAATCAATGCTCTCAAGCTGCTCGCGTACGGTCCGTTCACAATGATAATGATAAGAAGTTGCTTTTTACGGTGTGAATATGTCAGAAAAAAGATTGTGTGTCAACCGAAAATAGGCCACTTGATGTTGTGGAGGGTGAATCGGAAG
>CAYSUA010000758.1:0-2868 GCA_964433795.1 uncultured Desulfobacteraceae bacterium
CGTGCAAAGGGAGCGACATCCACAAATATTCAATTTTCAATATACAATATTCAATACTTAAAAATCCCCCCAATCCTTGTGCAACCGTTTTACCATGACCATAAGGTCATACCGTTTCCCTTGGGGATCAATCACATAGCCCTCCAATACTGCTTTCTTGAAAAAATCGAGTTTTTGAGCGCCTTCAATGGCCACGTCTTCTTTTCCGATGACAAAATCGGCCCGAAGCTCCTCAAGCCCTTTTTCCATGGCAAAGCGGATCAGATTCAACAGCATCCAGGATCCCAGTCGTTTATGCCTGAATTTCGGCATCACGATAACCCGTAATCTTCCGATGTGTTTGGTGCAACCGAACGACTGCATAAACAGGGCGGCGTGGGCGATGATCGATCCTTCATGAAGGGCAACAGTGGAAAAAACCCGATCGGTTCCCACTGCATCGAGCCATTTCCGGATCACTCCAGGATTCATGACGTCATACTTCATAAACCATCTGTCGTCTTCAGGTATATCGGTGTAAAACTGACGCAGCAATTGCTCGTCTTGTTTGTCCAGAGGCCGAATGATGGCCTCTTCTCCGTCCTTTAGCACAAGCTCTTTAGGATATTTCACCGACCGAACCTCCTTTTGACTTAATTAATTACCGGTCCAGCAATTTGGCCAACGCTTCCCCCTGATTTTTGCAAAACTGGTGAACCGTCCAAACATCCCACCCGATGCAAAAGTCTTTGACCCCCATCTCAAGATAAGGGCCGGCTTGTTCGACATCCCAGATTTCCACACGCGGCCGGACCCCCATTTTCATGGCTGCCTCGATCATGTACTTTCCGGGGTCCTTGACTCTGGGGTGATCCCATTGCCCGGGCATACCGATGCTCATAGAAAAGTCCGCAGGACCGAATTGAACCATTTCAACACCATCGACAGCCAAAATACCTTCTAATTCTTCTATTGCCGACTGTTTTTCAATCATCAGGGCAACAACACCCTCTTCCAAATTTTGTATGAAATCAGGAGAACCCGGACCTAGAACATAGCCCACATCTCTTCGCATTCCCGCCCCCACATACCCTCCGGTATCCAGGGAATCGGCCCGGGAGGCGGAAACTGCAGCCTCTGCCTCCTTGACGTTTTTAATACGAGCAAAAAGGAGATTCTGAATACCGGAACCGAGGGCCCGTGAGGCCAGATATTCTCTGAGTTCCTGATCGATCTTCATCATGGAAGACATGTGATCGAAAAGATCAACGGCACGCCCGAAATTCTCAAGCGAATAGAGATCATAAGGGGCGTACTCGCCAGAAAACTCGATGTAATCGATAATACCGGTGTGGCCGATCACCTCGACCATTCCGGGCCAAGTTGAGTGAACATGGGTTCCGATGGTCGGTTTCCCCTCTTTCAACAATTCCCTCAGGGCGTTTTTTCTTTTCATGTTCTCCTCCCGATTTGATTTCGCATGTGTAGAAGAAATTTTAGTCTAAATCTCGCTTTAACAGAATTGATATTACTATTCAATATACCCTCTTTTTCGGCTACCTTGTCAAATTATGCCAAAACGTATATGTTCGCAAAACTATTTATCCTAAGAAAGCATTTGTTTAATGGATTTCGCAAACCTGCATACGCACACCTATTTTTCCGATGGCCGGACAAGTCCGGAAGAACTCGTTTCCCATATCTATAATGAAAAGGGGCTCGAGACTTTTGCACTCACAGACCACGATACATTAGCCGGTGTTGAACCGGCATATCGGATTAAAAAACAGATCGAATCGGAATCCGGATGTAGGAAGAAAGAGAAGCGGTTTATACCCGGGATCGAACTGAGTTTACACCACAAGGGAATCGAGCGAGCCGTACACCTGGTTGGACTATTTCCAATGATCAATGAGAACAACTACAAAATAGAACTCAAAAGAATCGACCAGGTACTAGGCCCATTTTGCAGATATCGCAGCAAACACCGAGCACTTAAAGATCTTGACGGTCGAATATATCGGGCCTTTGATCTCAATCTGGAAGGCATCAGGGACCTATTCGATGGCCCTGAGACCGTAATTAAGACCTTAAGGGATAAGGCTGAAAAGAAAATTAAAAAAAGATTTCTGGAGTCCGGCAAAACGAATGATATTATTCAGTACCCTATTCCCGCGACGTACCAGATCATCATCGATCATTGGGAAGAGCTGATTCCCACATCGACAAAAGAAAAGATAGGCCTTTACGTCCTCAGACCGGATCGTACTAGAACAGAGCAGCTTGCCCGTATCTATCAAGGCGAAGGGTTAAAGGAACCGGATGCAATCAACCTGGCGAAAAAAAATCAGGGATCTCTTATCATTGTCAAAAACTCCCCCTTAAAAGAGATGGGAGTTCACGAAGGCTTAGATCTACTTAAAGCTGCCCGAGCCGTCACCTTTCTCGCGCACCCTGCCGCGTACCATGGAAAATTAACCTACGAGGCATTTGATCGGAACATTCTTTATCCGCTGGTGGAAAACGGACTGGATGGAATCGAGGTCTACTATCCCTACGATCTATCGCATCGACAGGAGTCCATAGAACGATACCGGAACATCGCCCGGCAACACAAACTACTCACTTCCGGCGGTACCGACTTTCATGGAGACGGCCGCACGGGTCTTTCGGATATCAAGCTCGATCTATCCGAGGTAGAGAGAATCGTTTCCTTCAGGCAAAATTAACCGTTAAATTTCCAATACGGAAGCGTATAATAAATCATACGGTTTACTATTCAAAACAGCCCGTCTTGTTATGAAATCGTATACCCAAAAAATTAATTTGCTTCTTAACTAACTATTTTCATAAGCATTCTTTTCCCGCCCCCATCAAATCCGACACACC
>CAYSUA010000759.1:0-2866 GCA_964433795.1 uncultured Desulfobacteraceae bacterium
AATAGTGACTTTAATCTCATGGTAGCTTTTAAACTGCTCGATGAGATCTTTAATTTGGATCTGTAAAGAATCCGCAATCCGAAATGGCAACGGGGGTTTATATCCATACTATTTCGATAAGATGCCCTACTTTCTTGAACTCGGGGTCTCCGGTGATTATTGATGCGGCAACTTTAAGAGCTGTAGCAACGGCAAAACAATCAGCGTATGAGATGGCATATTCAGCCTTGATTTCAGAGGCTGACAATATAACATCCGATGAAGGAGGAATAACCTGGACGGGTAACTCAGAGAACTGTTCTAAATGGTTCCTTGCGGAAGTCAATCCAAGCCTTCTGATGGTCTTGTAATAGACTTCTCCCAGGTTTATTTCGCTTATATAGGACATAAGATCTCCCCGGCGAGAAGAAATAAGAAGTTTTTCGACCTCATCCGCACCATCTTCATCCTGATAGAATTTCAGGATGGCATAGGAGTCAAAGAGTATGTTTTTCATCAATCTTATTATCTCTTTTTCTTTCTGCCAAGAGTTCTTTGGCCAGGGAAGGACCACCTTTGAGTATCCCCCTCATGGCCTTAATGGAATCATCGGGAAGTGGTGTAATTTCAGCATGTTTGTCCACAATACGGAACAAAACCTTTTTTCCGGGAGTGATGCCGAGTTTTTCCCTGACCTCCTTGGGGATTACAATTTGACCTTTAGCTGATGTTTTTACTATCGGCATTTGCGGTTTACCTCCATTTGTATGGTTGAACCAAGTTGGTTGCAGTATAACAGAAAAAAAATATTTAGTCAAGCATCCAAAATGTAGAACTATAATTCAAAGAACTATAGGCACTCGCTGTTATTTACGCAAGGAAGCCAGGAGAAAAAAGAAATGAAATCGGCAATCGAAAGGGGTCTGTATCAGAAAAGTTGGGGCGCCCTTTTCAGTGCTGGTTACATCCGAGACATTCGATTTTTCAGACCCATCGATCCTGCGTGTGCCGGCCTTTATGCTATAGGGAGGAGAATAAAAAAATTGGGACGTTGTTGACTATCGTGACTAACTTAAGTCGAACGTCCCTTATTCCTGGTAAATATTTTTGAAATGGCGGAAGTGGTTACACCCAACTGACGAGCTGTCTCTGCCATCGTAAGCCCATAATCCCGTACAAGCTCCATTGCCAGTTGTGCTCTCACACCCGGGAGCCGATCCCGGCGACCACCACATCTTCTGAAAAGCGATCCAACCCATAAAGAATTCTTAACGCCGTTTCCCCATAAAAAGCCGCCTTCTCAAAGAACTTGCCGCGCCAGAGTCCCAGAAGGGCAAGCTCCTGCAGGATCTCCCTGAGGGCGTTTATATAATCATTAGAATTCCGGCATTCATACCTGGATATCATGTTGGCGATGGCATTATGCATCGACACTCTCCTTTTGAAGACGACTCTTTACGCGGCGTATCAGATCGCTCAGTAACTGTATCTTTTTAGAGCGATAGCGTTGTGCAATGGAATCAAGGGTCTCCGGCTTCAGTTTGATAAGATCGGCTGTATCGACGCGGAGATCGTATTCCAGGTAGGCAGACATCATCTTTTGTGTTCTAATCCCGGGACCCGGGTCGGTATAGATCTTGTCGGCCAATCCATTCCGGTGCGGAATGCCGAGAGAGGGATACTTCTATAGGTAAAAAGACCGACAGGTGAAGCGAATCGGCGGGACCTACCCGTAGTAACCGACGTTACCGCTTCCACGCGCTCGGGAATGAGTCCATGATACTGCAATGCGTATTCCAGGGATATATAAGAAGGCCCATACATTAGATTTGCCAGGATCTCCTGTGAGTAAGGCCTTTTTCGAAATTCTTCTCCGAAGATGTAGAGGCCCTTTTTTACTTTTTCTTGAAAGAAGCATTATAGGATGTCCCCTATTTTCCTATGGCACTACCGCGATATCGCTCAGGGGTATATAGTGAAGTGTTTTTTATTTAGAAGTTGATAGGCACTAAAGTGTTTTCTGTCAAATGTTAAGATATTATTGATCAACAGGTCATTGGCAGCGGACACAAGGGTGGCATCTGCAAAATCCATGGGAAAGTCATGATATTTTTTCATCATTTTTTTCACCGAGCTTAGGCTTTCAATACTTGAGGGAATGAGAAACACAGCCCCGTTTAAAATGAAATCAAGAGCAGCGCTTTGTGATGAAAATGAAAAATTCAACAGATAAAGCACCTCAGTTAGAACTGCTTCCGTCGAGTAAATATCTCCTCTGAATCCTTTTAACCATTCCACACTCTCCAGGTGTCTTGATTCACTGCGATCAACCAACGCTACCCATGGGCCGGTATCCATCAGTATCTTCATTTATTGTTCTTTCGGATCTTTTTAATGAGATACTTTCGATGATTCTGTCCCAGATCTTTAACTCCGCTTTCGCTCTTCCCAAGGAGGTGCTTAATTTTTTGATAAGGGGTCCCTTGTTCTTGCTCCAGGTTTTCATCGATAAATTTTCTTAATGCAAGACGGGCAACATCCGATTTTTTAAGTCCCATATTATCGGATAAAACTTCTATCTTCTTTTTATATTCATCGGGCATTCTTATTGTAAGCTGCATTATATTACCTCCAAAGAAATAATGTCTATTGTAGTCATTTTGATTACAATTGTCAATTCGGAAGATCAATGCGTCCCCTATTTTCCCTAGGTATCTGTTCAGAGGGTAATTTTCATAGCTGAAAGGTCTTTTGAGCCAGGTGCCAGTTGGCCAAATGAAAAGCTTGAACCGCCCGCTTCAGGCTTCGCTCTTCGAGCTACGACCCGACAAGTCGCTCAAGGCGCAAAGAACGCTAAGTTTTCTCTTGCCGATGCGCAGATCGGCAA
>CAYSUA010000760.1:0-2866 GCA_964433795.1 uncultured Desulfobacteraceae bacterium
TCGGCCCAAACTGCCTGGGGGTCATCAACCCGCTTCACAACACACAACTCAATGCCAGCTTTTCCACCCGTATGCCCAAAGCCGGGAATATCTCTTTTATTTCCCAAAGCGGTGCATTGTGCACGGCGGTTCTCGATTTTGCGGCAGACCGGGATTTCGGCTTTTCAAAGTTCATATCCATCGGAAACAAGGCCGATGTGGACGAACTCGATTTATTACAATATTTTCATCAGGACCATGACACTGAAGTCATTATGATCTACCTTGAAGAGCTTCGAAGGGGTCCTGAATTTATCGAAGTGGTAAAAGAGATTACGTGCGGGGATATTCGACCGACGCCTGTGCTGGTTATCAAATCGGGTCGAACGGCAGCAGGCGCCGCGGCCGCAGCATCCCATACCGGCGCCCTGGCAGGAACCGAAGCCGTATATGATGCCATTTTCAAACAAGCGGGTATTATACGGGTGGATAGCATCGATGAACTTTTCGATTTTGCCAGTGCCTTTGCCTATAAAAACGAAACGCAGATGGGTAAGCTGAGAAGAAAAGTGCCCGCCGGAAATCGGGTTGCCATTGTCACCAACGCGGGAGGTCCCGGGATTGTGGCAACCGATATGACGGTATCCTCGGGTCTCAAGCTGGCCGAGTTTAATGAAGAGACCGTTGAAGCCCTTGCCAGCCATTTGCCCAGTACGGCAAACCTGCATAATCCGGTGGATGTCATCGGCGATGCCGCCCAAGATCGATATGAGAATGCCTTGGGAGCGGTGATCAGAGACGAAGGGGTTGACGGAGCGCTTGTGATCCTCACGCCCCAGTCCATGACCGATGTGCTGGGAACGGCAGAAGCCATCACAGGAATTGCCAGGCGATCCAACAAACCGATTCTCTGCTGCTTTATGGGAATTATCGATGTGTCATCCGGGGTGAAATACCTGCAGGAGCATGGCATACCCGTTTTTAGCTTTCCCGAAAATGCCGCTAAAGCGTTTGGTGCCTTATACAGATACGCCAGATGGCTGAACCGTCAACACCTGGCACAATTTGATTTCAACCACGATATTGAACAAGCCGGCAACATCATTGACGACTGTATTAAGCAGGGAAGACTCCAACTGGGAGAGCTCGATGGCCTGGACTTGCTCAAATGCTATGGGTTCAATGTGCTGCCGACACATTTGGCCACAACCGAATCAGAGGCGGTCCAAATTGCCAACGACATGGGGTTGCCGGTGGTTATGAAAATTGTCTCTCCTCAAATTCTTCATAAATCAGATGCCGGAGGCGTTGAGGTGGGTCTGGACAGTGAAGATTCCGTTAAAATCGCGTTCCAGGATATCATCCAACGGGCTCAAAATTACAACCCGGATGCAGAGATCAAAGGGGTTTTGGTACAAAAAATGGCTGCAAGGGGTGATGAGACCATATTGGGAATGAATCGTTATCCGATTTTCGGCCCCTTGCTGATGTTCGGTCTCGGTGGGATCTATGTGGAGTTGTTTCAAGATGTGGTATTCCGATTGGCGCCTATCGGAAGGAATGAAGCGCGTCGCATGATGCGAAATATTAAAGGATTTAAAATATTTAAAGGGTTTAGGGGGCGTCCCAATTCCGATATTGAAACCATTGAAAAATCGTTGGTTCGGTTATCCGATATGGTGATCCATCATCCGGAAATCAAAGAGTTGGATATCAATCCGCTGCTGATTCATGCCCAGGGTGAAGGGGCCACGGTGGCGGACTGCCGGATCATACTGGAACCACCCACAGGGTCTTAAATAATGAATTTAGAATAGTAAATGAATGGCTTTTTATGGGGATTTCACTGAGGGGAGGCGTTGGGAACCACAAAATACATATATACCCTCGCCATCGGATTCACATCCCAGGGTCATGTTCAATTTAGATGCCAGATCCACGGCAAGCGCAGTCGGTCGAGACATGGCAAGGATAATCGGAATTCGAGCTCTGGCCGCCTTTTGCACCAGTTCATAACTGATCCGGGATGAAAGCACCAGCATGGATGCTTTGGACAGATTACCGTTAAGAAACAATTTTCCAACAGCCTTATCCAGTGCATTGTGACGGCCCACATCTTCAGCAGAAGAAAGTAGATTAAAATCGGAATCATATAATACAGCCGCATGGGCTGCTCGGGTTTTCTGCCGGAGGGGCTGGAGTTCTGGTAACCGATCCATACAAGCCGCAGCCTTTTTAATATCCATTTTCCGGTCATCTTCGATCGGTTTCATGGTTTGGTAAAGGTCTTCTACGATCTCTTTTCCGCACAGACCGCAGCTGGTTTGACTGATAAACCCTCGTCTGTCAAGAATCTCGGAGATACCTGCTCTTCTTTCTGGCTTTAGGGTTACAGCAATCACGTTCGTGTCCTCGTCATCGCAAAATGCGAGGTTGGTGAAATCGTCCGGTGAGTCGACGATACCTTCTCCTAAACAGAATCCTGCGGCATGTGCTATCTCATCTCCGGGGGTTCGCATAACCACGGAATACGGATTTCCCTGTAATCTTATGGAAAGCGGCTCCTCACCGATAAGGTGATGGTCCGCAGAATTGTTGAAGGTTTCATTCCAGTGTAATACTGAATGGGTTTGAGAAGCCTCCACCCCGCACTCCTTTAAATCAGTTCGATCGCGTCTCCGCTTTGGATCTTACCGCCTGCTAGGACCCGTGCAAAAACCCCCTCTTTGGGCATGATGCAGTCACCGGCCTGGTAATAAATGGCGCATTTTCGGATGCATTCTTTCCCGATTTGGGTGATCTCCAAAAGCACGGATTCACCGATCTTTACCTTGGTTCCGACAGGAATCGCTTTCCAGTCGACCCCCTCTGTGGAGATGTTTTCGGC
>CAYSUA010000761.1:0-2851 GCA_964433795.1 uncultured Desulfobacteraceae bacterium
CCCGGTTTAAAGCGCCTACACACGATTGGTGGAAGTATATTGATATTCAGAATTTTGGTGCTTTTTGGGGTGGAGAGACCGCTGCTGCGTTATTGACAAAATATTTAAAGCCTGAGGTGGTGACAATTTATACATTGAAACCTATAGGAAAATTAGTCCTGAAAAATAGGTTAAGGAGACATCCAGATGGAAATGTTGAAATTTTAAATGTTTTTTGGAATTTCGAGAATAATAGAATTAACAAGAACTTAGTACATCCGATTCTGATCTACGCTGATTTGATGGCAACGGGAGATAATCGAAATATTGAAGTAGCTGGTAAGGTTTATGACACAGCAATTGTTAGATATATCAAGGAAGATTAGCAGCCATATATTAGAAGTTATCGAAGCCATATCAATTATTGCCGTTTCTCTCGATATCTCATTTTTTGTATGTGGAGCCTTAGCTCGGGACATTATTTTGTATAATGTATTTGACATAGAGATTAAGCGGGCAACTGAAGATGTGGATTTTGGTGTAATGGTTGAGGATTGGGATGAATTTGGGAGATTAACTGAAAAAATGACCCAATCTGAACTTTTTAGTAAAGATAAAGATCCGCAGAGGTTTTATCATAAAGATGATTTCCCTGTTGATATAGTGCCGTTTGGTAAAATTTCAAAACCTGATGATATTATTTCATGGCCAAATTGCGATGGTGTGGAGATGAATACGCTCGGTTTTGAAGAGGCATATAAAGATTCAGTGACGATTCAATTGAGGAAGGAGCCTGAATTAGTAATAAAGTTTGCATCTTTAAGGGGTTTAGCGGCCCTGAAATTGATTTCATGGAAAGATCGATATCCTTTGCGTAGCAAAGATGCTAAGGATTTTGAATACATCACGCGTAATTATTTCGATGCCGGTAACCTTGATAGAGTATACAGCGGTGAAGATTCGGATATATCGGAAAGCGATGATCCAGATTACGAATTAATGAGTGCGAGACTATTGGGTAGAGATGTTGCGGTAATATTAAACCCGGAAGCAAAAGAATACATACAAAAAATATTAGAAAGGGAGACGGGAGAACAAGATTCGTACAAATTTATTGAGGATATGAGGCAGGGGGATTTCATTCGTAGAGATGATTTCGATGAGAGACTTAACCTGATAGAAGCATTTAAATTAGGATTTATAGAACGGCTATATTTCCATATTCGTCAACTGGAAACGGAATTAAGATAACAAAGGGTCTGGTCCCATTCTTGAAGGAGCCTGCTGCGATTCTCCTTAACCCACTCCTCTCCATTCATCTTTCTCAATTCATGAATGCGGTTACAGAATATGTTTAACTCTTGAGGAGTGCCCGGGATCTCTCGGGTTCCCATCAAAGTATGGACTTCTTCGAGGGTCATTGTTTTTACTCGATGCTGGATTCTCGATACTTGATACTTGTATGAAACTACATAGTTTCCATATTCGTCCAAACCGGCTCCGCTGGCCGCCGAGGCGACCAGTTTTAACGAAAAACTGGCTTTTGTAGCGTAGCCAGATACAAGGAAACAACCGGTTTCTTTGCGGGAAGCGGATGAAGCCTACGTGGAAATGGAAGATGAAGAACCAGAAGCGGATTCAATAGAGAAGAACGATTCATCGAAACCGGGTTTGTTCTCATATCGTTTCAAAAAGGATCCCGGCAGGAGATCCATCTGTTCAATTATACTCGAATCGATTTGGATGCCGGCCTGGTGCAGGGCTTTAACAATGTCTTTCTGACGGGGCGGACATCCCTTGATCGGGATCATTTCTTGAATCTCAGGATTATCTTTGTTTGACTGATATATGCACTTTCCAAGCAGGATGGTTTTTCTTCTGCCCGGTGTGGGTTTCATGGTTTTTCCGGTGAGGATTTCCACATCACCCCAGGGGGTGCCATCCCATGCTCTTGCGACGGCTGCCAGCAGCGCTCCGTTGATATATGAACAATAGGTGCACAGGCTGAGATCGTATTTTGGGTATGATAGTCCTTGGATTTTCATTCTTGCCATGGGTAACGGCAAGGTTTCTTCTTTATTGTAAGGGAAGCTGTATTTGTGCGGTGTGGTCACGTCTGCCACGGGCTCTCCGGTTAATTGAATATCGGTTAGATCCAGTGGGCGGTTCCGGTTATTCGCGGCGTGGGCCAGATGGGGGACTTCCTCCGGGGAATATCCCAACACCTTCGCACCGATGAGGTCTGCGGATAGAACATCAGAAGAAGCGATTAACAGATTACTCCTTTTAACACGCCCGTCGAAACTGGGGCCCCGTTCCAGGGTATAGATGCCATCCAGCAGGGTGAACATGGGCGGCATGGGATCTGCCAGTTTTGCAACTCTGAAATGAAGGTTTTTTTCCGGATCGTCGGTGTGGCAGTACTTCCGTGAAGGAAGATCGATGGTTCCCTTTAAATTTTTTATTCCCAGGCTTACTACGGTTTGGGCATGGGTTTTCAAAACCGGAAGATTGACCACAAAGTCGCTTTCCAGGATGTCCGTGTTAAACCGCAGAGAAATATCATCGCCCAGGTCCAGTTTTCGAAAAGGCCTTTCAAAAAGATTAAGACAGTTCACGCCATACCGTTTACGAAGAAGATCGTAGCCCAGGGAATGAAATGCATGGGGTATGGTTTCCCGATCTTTCGGGTCCATAAGCACCGTTCCTTCACCGATGGTAATTGATGAAGCCCCGGCATCTTTCAGCAGCTCCACCATATCTTCCACCACCCGTGAGGTGGTGATTACACCCCACTTGGGAAACGGGGTCGATTGCGTCCAGAAAACGATATTCGGTTTGATAAAGACCTTTGCCCGGATCGGCAGATGTT
>CAYSUA010000762.1:0-2845 GCA_964433795.1 uncultured Desulfobacteraceae bacterium
ACAGCTTCCTCATCGCCGCCCCCTTCATGGGCCGGAGCTACCACAGGAACGAGAGGTACCAGATAGCCACCGACCTCGCAGTCGAGGCGGGGTACGCCACCAACTTCGGCGACAACCACCTCAAGTTCGCGGGAATCAAGCTGGGCCACGACGGAAGCATGAGCGCTGGCAACTGCGCCGTATACGAACCCTACCTCAACTACCCGACTCCTGACAACTACGGCGTCGTCCATGGGTTCACCAACGATGAGTTGAACAGTGGTAGCGCTCTCGCCGAGTTCTCCCCCATAGTCATCAAGCTCCACAAGGCCGGGATGAGGTGCGGGATAGGCGCCATCGGAGACAGGGGCATCGATTTCTACCTCGACTGCGTCGAGGCGGCGTACAACGAGGCCCCGCGCCCCGACAGCAGGCACAGCATGGAGCACTGCAGCCTGCCCACCCAGGAGGCACTTGAGAGGATGAAGAGGCTGGACGTCACGTCGTCAACTTCAGTCGGGTTCGGCTGGGAGCTTGGTGACCAACACAGGGGATTCATGGGGATGGAGAGGATGAAGCGGTACATGCCAATGAGGAGCTTCAAGGAGATGGGCATCGTGGCCAGCGGCAACGCAGACTGGTCCGTGTGCTCCGCCAACATCTTCGAGGGCATCCATGTCTGCGTCAACAGGACCAGCGAGACCGGCCAGGACCTGGGCCAGAGCCAAGCCATCAGCGTCATGGACGCCATAAGGGTCTACACCTGGAACGGTGCGTACATAACATTCGAGGAGGACATCAAAGGAAGCATCGAGTCTGGTAAACTGGCCGATATGGTCATTCTCGACACCGATATCCTCACCTGTGATCCGTCTGACATAGCGAAAACCAAGGTACTGACAACCATCGTCGATGGGAAAGTGGCATACCAGAGAAGTTGAGCCCTCTTCCCATAACCAAAGCCTAGACGAGAGGAAGAGAAGTTAATCTTCCTCTTCCTTTTTACTCAGAGCCCGCACAGCCAGTTTTGGCCCGATGATCCCGCTGAATAAGATTGTACCAAGCACAATTGGCATGGTTAGGTCTGGGTACAGCTGGGCGTTAGTGAAGAAGATGCCATCGGGGTCAAATATCTTGGGCAGCTGAGACATAACAAAAGCGGGCAGACCCGAAGCGTAGACCACTTGTGACAAGGCTTTCTCCTCCAAGGTGAATCCGAATTGTCCACTTAACACATCCACGATCCCGTACCTGAGGCTCACCTGGAGTATGACCAAGATCAAACCGAAGATGGCGTACCTCAACGACAGACTCACCACGACTCCGATGTACACGAAGAAGAAGCTCTTTATGAAAAAGACGATCTCCTCATGAAACTCCCTCAGCCTTTTTTTGTCTATGAGGACCTTTTCGTCCTTTCCAAATCTTTCCATTATGTACCTAAAGTTGGTAATAGCCAACCCGAAAAGGAGGGCTGTCATCGCCCCTCCTCCCTCACCAATAAAATCTTCACTAAAGATGTAAAGCGGCAACAGAATGGCGATAGTTATCATGTAAGTGAATTGCATCTTCCTCAGCCTGTCGAGAACTCTTGCCCACGCTATTCCAACTACGAGCCCCAAAACAGATGAGAAAAGGAACACGGTGACGATTTCCTTTGCTATGTCTCTGGCAACAATTTCCGGCAGCATAATCATCCTAATCAGAGTGATTGAGGCGATGATGCATATGGGGTCCGAAAGGATGGATTCCATGGTTAGCAACACCCTTGTGCTTGTAATGTTTGGAATCAGGTCACCGATACCGCTGAGGATACCGTACACAGCTACCGTGCTGGTACCACCGACCATGGCACCGAGAAGCATCCCCTGTAGGAATGGTAGACCCGGGACCAGGACGTAGGAGGTAACGAACCCGAGAAGCAGTATTGATCCCATGATAGATGCAGTCGATAGCACCAATGCTTTGCCCATTGATCCCAGGAGCAGAGTGATATCCACATTGATACCAGCCTCGAAAAGGATGATGCTTAGCGCCAGGATGCTCATAAGGGGAGCGATTTCATCGAACATGACCTTGTCAGCGTAACCCAATACGGGCCCCATGAGTATCCCAAAACCCATGAGTATGATGACATCGGGAATCTTTGTCAGCGAGTACACAAGGCTACTGATGTAACTGATGAGTATTGTCAGCGAGATGAGTATTAGGAAGTTTTCAGCATGCATATATTTCAGACCTTCAGAGGAAAACCGGTTTTCTCAGGTAACTTGTGATTAAAACCTCTTTCCAGTGTGCTAGTTTGGGCAAATCTTGCACTCTTCTTGCGAACTATCAATACTTTCCACCGTAATAACTATTGTGACGGGAGATTATACTGTCGAAACTGGTTGTATTTGTGTCATAATCAACCCATTTTGAACCGTAAAGATAAGTGGTGGGGCTGGAAGGACTTGAACCCTCGATATTCGGGTTTCCCCAATCGCTCCAGAAATTCGTCATCCCCCGAAGGGTCCGTTTGAATTTCTTATTTTCTGGAGCCCAACGTCATAGCCACTAGACCACAGCCCCGCCATCACTTGTGCACGCGAAAATAGGATATAAGTTTACCCCCGCTTGGATTCCTGAACTAATGCTCATTATCTGCGTGCGAGCGCAAATCACTGAAATGTGTAGATACTGAATTCTAGGATTCACCGATACGTTTAAACAAGATAGCAGTGGATGGTAGCTGGGTAACCGGCCAAAGGGCGTGGGACCCACCCGATCCCATTCCGAACTCGGAAGTTAAACCACGCTCCGTTTGCGACATTAGTGATGTCTTCGGCTTCGCGAAATCGCGAAAGCTGGCAGCCCACCTTTCTCT
>CAYSUA010000763.1:0-2844 GCA_964433795.1 uncultured Desulfobacteraceae bacterium
GGAGTGCGCAGCTCATACCCTCTGCCATCATATTGAGAAACCCGGCCGCTTGCCCCGCAACAATGACATTTGATTTTCCGAATACATAGCGATTTATCAAAGAAATCCCGAAATTCTCCAGGCATGCTTCTCCACCTTCATGAGGAGCCAGCTTTACACGATATTTTTCATTCAAATAATCTAGGATCCGTTGATGGCGCCTGTTGAAATTGTCTCCTTTTAAAAAGGCCACACCTACAATCTGTAACCCATCCCTTGCATGACTCCACGTGTAGTACCCGAGATCCGGATGAAACCAGAAATGGAAATATTCCGTGCTCAAAGGACATTCAATGATCTTATGGAATCTCTGCCCTACCACAAACCAGGGAATCTGCTTGGAGTAATCCGGATAGATCGATCGGACTACATGGGAATTGGGACCGTCTGCTCCTACAACGATCCGGGCTCGATAGGGGATTGTTTCTCCGGCTTTCCGGGCCGATACTTCCACGTATTCGCCTTTGTCTTCAAGGCTCACAAATCTCGTTTTATCGTGCACCTCGACATTGCTTCTTCGGATCACCCAATAGTCGGAGTGTTTTCTGTTAAGGTGCGGGGTCGGGCCGCCGTCGAAATCCATCGACATGGACAGCATGCTCGGAAAATGAAACATGACACCCCGGCAAGAAGTAGGTTCATGCAAGATGTCGCGTGGAAGGGGACCAAAATTTTCGATGAGGAATCGATGCCCTCGCGGAGAAAGAATACCGCTGCATATCTTATGGCGCGGAAGTTCCTTCTTTTCAATCACAATTGTTTCATACCCCGCGTCAGTCAGGCGTTTGGCACACGCGGCACCGGACAGACCCGCACCCACAATGAGCACATCAATATTTCTTGCTTTTCCGCCGGTCATCATCCGGCTCCTCCATCCTCACCCAGTTCGGATACATGGATCACACGCAGCTTTGTCACTTTTTGAAAGGGTTCCATATCCTCCAAACTCTCAACGACAATACGATCAAACTTGTGTCCGTCAAGAATCCAACGAGCTTGTTCAATAGGGGATACAGTACCCTTACCAAAGCGGTTCTGAAGGCTTACCGCTCCCGTAGGGATCGCGGCACGTTGGAGATCCACATTCATAAGACAACCTACCTTCCGACGAATTATGTCATATTCTTGAACCATATTATCATAATCCGCATGGTACCCCCGTGTTTCGATGACATAGAGATCCGTTGACCTGAGGGCTTTTCTGATCATTCTTTTACTCAATAGCGCTTTTCCGAGACCTATGACCTGAGCTTCGGGTAACCATTTATGCAAAAATCGATGCAATATACCTTCCGCGACTATGAGTCGTTTTGCTCCCTTCAGGGACTGAATAAACCCTTCTCTCCTTTCATCTGATATCGGAGTTCCCGCTTCCAGGGCGTCACATATATCTGAGCCATCATCCATGGCCAGGGAAACATCTTTATTCTCAAGGAACCTTTTGACGATATTCAGTAACGGGTAATCTGATCGCAACCTGATACCGGGAAGAATGAGGCTGGTGTATTGTTTGGCTGGTAGAGGAACGTGTGCGGACCAATTTTTATCAGCCGCTTCCGAGTTATGAGCAAATGGAGAGGTGGTCTTATGGTTTAACATCATCCGGAGATCAATCGTCATACCAACCGTATCAATACCCACAGGACAGATTGATTCACAGGCCCCACACAAGACACAGGCCATGAGGGATTGTCGGAGGTCTTCAGGAGAACCACCGCCTTGCAAGGCTCGGGCTCGGCCGCAATGAGTAAGCATTATGTCATGAGTCTGATGCCAGACCGGACAAGGAAGGGTACAGACCCTGCATCCGGTACAATCTTCGTAACCAGGTCGATCACTGTTCGTTAATGGGTACACCATTAATCTATCCTTTTGATTTGACAACATTAAAAAATCACATCCGCGTTTAAGATCATTGCAGGGTCTGCCTCGCGTTTCATGGCCAGATGTTTGTCAACGAGCGCGTCTCCAAACACTTGTCTTATATATCCTTTCATCATGCCTCCAAAACGATAGTAGCTGGAATTCATGTCAACGCCTATGTCATAGATCTCGTTTTTAAAGGACTGCAGGTAATCGTGGCTGTAGTTCTCGCTATTTAGCATGGGCTCGAATTCACAACCGTAGGCCATGTTCTTTGCGTCAGGAGGAATGCAGGACATCTCGTAGCGTTGAGGGCTGCCGAAAAGTTTTATTCCCACACAGTAGAGCGTGTATCTGGAAAAGTACTTTCTGCAGACGGCGTTACCGCGTTCCACGGCCTCGACGAATTTTTCTTCAGTGGTAGCAAGATCCGGTATTACCATCTGTCTTCCACCCCAGAATTTCCATACGGCCCGTGAAAAGACAACGGTCCGGTCAACAATCTTGTCATCCCGCATATGGTGGCTCGGGTTGAATTCCGGCGTAAGGGAACGTTTTCGATCAAGGAGAAACAGGGCCTCTTTGATCCGCCATGGTCGAAGGGCGTAATGGACGGCCATTGCTGCTCCGAAACGCAGTTCCCCATAGCCTTTGATCCGCCGTTTCCATCTGGTAAAAAAGGCCTGTTCCCGCTTATGAGAATCGAACGCCACAAGTAGATTAACGGCTCGATCCATGAGGGTGAGGATTCCCACATAATCCGCTGCGTCATTACGGGCCAGCATCATCATATCTTGGATGGCAGATCTTAATGATTTATAATAAAAATAATGCATCGTGATTGGAGTAAAGAACCGAATCTTAAGCGTCGCTTCCGTGATGACGCCGAACTGGCCGTATCCCAGGAGGTTCCTTTCGAAAAGTTCGGGATTTTGAGATTCA
>CAYSUA010000764.1:0-2842 GCA_964433795.1 uncultured Desulfobacteraceae bacterium
TGTTTTCGCCGGGTTTATGTAACCGATACTGAGAATCACGATCGCAAAGATGATTGAAATATGTCTGATCATCGAACCGCTCCTTTATTTGAATCAGAATCAATCCTTTTGATTCTTATTAGTTCATTTTAAGGATTCTCTCACACATTTGCAATATGTTGAAATTTAAGTTTGTTTTTGGATAGGCTTTAGTGCGTCTCAAACCCGGGAGGCCCCTTGCGCCAGGGATAGCCGGATTTTGCCGACCAATACCCCAGATCGTACAGCTTGCCCATGTATTCCGGATCGAACATCTCTTTTGGTTTCTGCGTGAAATGATCCGGGATATACGCCAGGTTGTAGTCGATTCCGTCCCGCAAGGCGAAGAGATAGAGTCTATAAAGGTCACCGAATCCCTGAGTCCTGAGGAGCGATTGGATGGAGCGCCCCGCAATCGGGATGATTTTAGGTTCTACGGTTTTCCATCTGGAATCGAGTAGTGCGTTGCGTATGATATAGGCCTGCGGTTTGCCTTTTACTTCGAGCTTTTCCGTAACCTTGAGCCAATCCAGACCGGTCGGATATAGAAACACCTGGGAGGCCGTACCGCCGTCCACATGCATCTCGTCAAACCGTTGTCCTTCGGATTCCACCTCGATAAGAACCGGCGGGAAAGCGCCGGGGATAGAAGCCGAGGCCAGAAGGATTTTGTGCACAAGGTCAAGCGCTTTCGGGTTTCCACTGGCCGCGATCCTACCGATGTTCCAGATGACCGGCCGCTCGGCATCGATATTCACGGTCCCGATTAACAGTTGCCGCCCTTTGCGGTGCTCGGCAGCGATGGCTTCGAGCATATCTGCGTTGATATATTTTTCGATCAATTTTTTTAGCGGTTTTGAAGAGAATGCCGAGTCCCCGAAGAGGATCTGGAATACCTGGCGTTTTTTGGCGATATCTTTGGTGGAATAGGCTGTATAGACCTCCTTGAGCTGCACATCGTAAGCAGAGCCGAGAAAGGCAAAGGGTGCGGTGAGCGCACCGGTGCTGATCCCCGTCACGATACTAAACTCGGGTCGGTCGCCGGCCGCGGTCCATCCCGCTAGGAGACCGGCGCCAAACGCCCCTCTTGGCCCTCCTCCGGATATTGCTAAATAGTTATGGGACGATCGAAAGAGCGCCGGGTACTGTTTCTCTATTTCAAATTTCGACAAATCGAACCATTCATTCGCATACTGAGGCTGTTCATCTCCCCAGGCTCTGGCCCTGGGAATGCCCGAAATATGTACGGTTTCGCTTAAGTTTTCGGGTACGGGGTTTCTCACCCTTACGGAAGCACAGCCCGTGACAATGGCCATTAAAATTACCACGACTCCAAAAATCCTAGCCGCGGATCTTCGAATGAATTTAGGGTTCATTTCACCACCTCCGTTTATCTGCCTTCAGTCCCTCTTGAACCGGCTTGTTTTCATTGTGTCTCTCCTTTTATCAGTTAAAGAAAACATTGTGAAGTGTAACGATCCCTTATCCTCCATACTGCATCGTCCTTCCTTCAGAATGCCAGCCGCGCCCGCAAACCGAAAACCCAGATGTTATCTTCATCCGGATTAAGAGCCGGGTTTATCAGAAACTGGACATCGGGCGTGATGGCGAGTTCCTTTGTTACTTGCAGACGATAGAACAGTTCAAAACTGTACTGATCGTCGAGACCGGATCCAAATACGGTTTCGTTGGGTTGACCCCAGTTTGCCCCGACACCGAGAAGGCTTTCGGCCGCCCTGCCGATGGGATTGGGCTGGTAACCGACCCCAGCGCTTACCGACTTTTCCAGCAAGCTGCCGCCGTCATTCGCATAGCCTGCTCGCAAAAACGGCATCCATTTGTCGCTGATATAATGTGTAAAGGACAACACCCCTCCCCAGCCGTCCTCCACACCTGCCGTTTCTCGTTCATCCGCATGCCATAAGGTGAGGTGGAGATTATCGAGGTAGGCCCGCTCTTTAGAAGTGGTCCAGCCGATTTCAATATGTTTGAAGTACTCGTTATCGTCAAAGAAAGTATCAAAGCCCTCAAAAGGGTCGGTGGGATCCGAGTTGGTGTCCTCAAACCCGCCGATAACATATATTTTATCGTTGAGCCAGGCGCCGGCTGCCAGACCCAGCGTGGCATCTTCAGGCAGGCTGATGGTTGCGGCCCCGGTGCTGAACGCGAAGTTCATGAAGTGCATCCAGGGGCTGCTGAGTGCAAAGATATCCACAAAATCGGTCGCATCCAGAAATCCCCCCAGGGCAACGATCTTGCCCTTATTCCAACTCTGACGCCAGTACAAGTTGGTAAGCCGGGTACCCTGATCGCTGAACGGAGGTTCGATCACACCCACGTTTCCAAGGCTGCCGATAAAGAACCCGTTGGGGGCGGTGTCAGCGTAGCGATGGCGGTGTTCTGCCTTGTAAACCAGCGTACCGGTGGTGTCAGTGCCGCGCCCAAGCAGTTCCCAGGAGCCATAAAGGCGAACCATTCCGCTGGATGCATAGTCGTCCGTCCCCGGTAGATTGTCACTGGCTTTCAAGTAAACAGCAGTGTAATCCCCACCGAATGAAAACCCGTGTTTCTCTTTTAGATCGGCCTGCCATTCGAAGTAAGGTTTTAACAGCTTGGACTCATACAGCGCATTTTTTTCGGCCCGATCCGATTCCATCCGGTTCGCAACAGCGTCCGGACCGCCCAGACTGGGATGTCGTGCTTCGTCTGATTTTCCTGATTCCTGGGCTACTCCATGTTGAACCGTCAACAAAATCAGTATTGCTACTACAATAATGTGGTATGTTTTTCTCCATCGCAATGCAATGTCTCTTTCCATAAACTC
>CAYSUA010000765.1:0-2838 GCA_964433795.1 uncultured Desulfobacteraceae bacterium
TCCACCGACCGTTTTCGTACCTTTGACTGCAGCCTCTACGATGGAGTCCCCCTGTTCGCGCCGTCGGTGGATAGACTCTATCACAACAATTGCGTTGTCAACCATCATGCCGATACCGAGTGCGAGTCCTCCGAGAGACATTATGTTCATAGTTACGCCGACCATGTGCATGGCGGCGAATGTGCAGAGGAGTGAAACCGGAATAACGAGTGCAACGGCAAACGTATCCTGCATTCTGCCGAGAAATAGAAGCAGAACTATCACAGCCAGCAATCCTCCGATGAGTGCCGATGATTTGACGTGCTCAATGGAACGCTTGATGAAGTCGGCTTGATTGGTAAGGATATGGATTTGTACGCGATCCGTCAACCGTTCGCTTAACGGTCTAACACCTCTTCGGTGCTTCTTCTTACTGTCTTTTCCTTTTTTGCTCTTCTTTGATTGATCCTTTTCATCACTTTCAACGGCTTTCCGTTCATCGCTGCCAAAGAACGTACGTTTCACCAGTTCCGACACAGCAATCGGATTTGCATCGGACTCTTTGAATATCTCAATTTCGACCGACTCTTTGCCGTTCACGCGTGTGATGGTGGTTCGTTCTTTCGCTGTCATCCTGACATCAGCGACATCCTTCAACCGTATCTGTCCACCTGAACCGACATCAACAACGATTTCCGAAATTTCATCAATTTGGCGGAACTCGTTCAGTGTGCGGATGATGTATTCGGAATCCCCTTCCTGCAGATGCCCTCCGGACAGGTTCACATTTTCGGATGCCAATCGCTTGAGTATCAGATCAACCGGAATGTTCATCAGATCCAGTTTCTTCGCATTCATTGCCACCGTAATCTCGGCTTCATCTCCACCTTTCACCTTAACCGCCGCTACACCCGGCAGCTTGTCCAGCTCACGCTTTATCATTTCTTTTGTCAATTGACGCAGCTCCAGCAGATTCAGCGAATCGGAAGTCAAACCGATGCGAATGATCGGATCCAGAGACGGGTCGTAACGGAGGATGAGAGGCGGCTTGGCATCTTCGGGGAGGAAAACGACATCCAGCTTCTCACGCACATCCTGAGTAGCCTTGTCCATATCGCTGTTCCAGTCAAATTCCAGCAGTACATCGCAAATCTCCGCTCGCGACGAGGATGACATCTGCGCCAGATTGCGAACCACTCCGAGCGACTGCTCAAGAGGATGTGTGATGCTGCTCTCGACCTCTTCAGGGGCTGCTCCAGGATATTCGGTGCGAACGGTGAGTGACGGATAGCTGATTTTGGGCATCAGATTAATCGGCAGCAGCCTATAGGAAAGGACACCAAACACCACAGCGGTCATAACCGCCATTGTGATGGTTACAGGTCTGCGGATTGGAAAGTGATATAGAGAACCACTTACTTCGGGAGAAACTTCCTCCTTCATTGTAGCGGCTGGATAACCTGAATATGTGTGCTGTCGCGGAGAGTTGCCTGTCCTTCTACAATGACGCTGTCTCCGACACTCAATCCTGACAGGATCTCAATGACATCTCCGGTCTCAATTCCGGTTGTGACTTTCCGTCGGTGTGAGAGCGTGTCCTGCACAAGATAGACGGTCGGTTTACCGGCTTCGTGAACGAGCGCCCGTTTGGGAATTATGATGCTGTTACGGTGGGTGTCCAACACGAGGCTAAGTTCGACGAACTGCCCGGGTCGTACATTTCCCTTACGGTTGCGCAGCTCGAATGTAGCTTTAATCTTTCCATAGACCTGATCAACGACCGGACTTAGCCGGATCAATCTTGCTGTTAATGTGTCGGGAGAGTTACCTGATGGAATAAGTGCAGCATTCTGCCCAATGGAAAGGTAAGACACATCCGCTTCGGCAATCCATGTGTCAACACGAAGCGTGTGGTGATCAACCAGTTTGAACAGTGGACGACTCAAATCCACACGATCTCCCAAATCTATAAGCCGTTCGGTGATTGTTCCGCTGAAGGGAGCGCGTATGAGCGTGTATTCAAGTGCTAACTCTGCTTCCTGCAGCCCAAGCTCAGCCTGATGCAGCGCAAGCTTTGCTATTTCGTAGTCATCATCGGAAACCATTCTCTGCTCATGGCTGTGAAGCCGCTCCAACCTTTCAAGTGCAACCTGCTCTCGTTTGACGGTCGCTGCAGCCCTTTCAACTGCGAGCTTCTGTTCGTTATCCTCCAGTTTCGTCAATGAATCGCCCTGTAGGACATTGTCACCCTCCTCCACATTTAGCTCAGTCACTCTTCCGACCGAGCGGGAAAAAATCTCAATCTCCCGGTTAGCCTGAAGCAGAGAATTTAAGCGGAGATAGGTGGAGATATCACCTTGAGACACAACATTAACGGTAACAGGAACCGCAGCGGGCGGTTCGCTCTCCTCCTTATCCTTGCCGAATTTGATCTCACAGCTAATAAAGAGTGAGATCGAGAGGACAATAATCAATATTCGGGTTGTTAAATGCACTATGTTGACTGGATTAAAGTGGTCATGAAAGTAAAGTCGAAAAATAGGGAGTACCGACATTTCTGTCGGCAAGCACGGACAAGAATGTCCGTGCTCCAAGGGAGTGTGGACATTTCTGTCACTGCTCCCGAGGATAGTGCAAACTATCCTTCTTTGAAAAACCGTTCAAAGCTCGCGGCAGTCTGTCCTGAGCCGGGGATTCTGTTTCCTTCATCGTCATAGCGGAAGAAGCCACGTCCGGTCTTGACACCGAGGTTACCTGCTCTGACCAGCATCCGCAATAGCGGACACGGTCTGTACTTCATGTCCCCGAGATCGTGGAACAGAGTCTCCAGCCAGCTCAGCACAGAATCGAGACCGATTT
>CAYSUA010000766.1:0-2826 GCA_964433795.1 uncultured Desulfobacteraceae bacterium
AAATTGAACGTCGTAAAAATTTTACAGCCTATTGATATTATATTTTTTAACTGACACTCAACATTACGGTTCAACATGGAACAGTGGAATGATGGAATATTCCAGTATTCCAATCGTGAGCGACTTGTCGGGGCGTAGCTTCAGCGAAGACTGAAGCGAACTAAGTTCTACAGGGGGGAATCATGCCGGCTTATCTTTGGGAAGGGACCAATAGAAGAAACGAGGTTCAAAAGGGAGAGATGGAAGCTCCGAACGAGCAGGCCGTCAGGGCCCAACTCGGTAGGCAGCGGATTAATCCGACCAAGATCAAGAAGAAACCGAAAGACCTTTTTGAGAATGTCTCCTTCATGCAACCCAAGGTGACCGAAAAGGACGTGATTCTTTTTGCCCGTCAATTTTCAACCATGATCGATGCAGGCCTTCCGATTATTCAATGTCTCGATATCCTCTATACACAGCAGGAAAATAAGACGTTTAAAAACGTCGTGAAGGATGTCAAGGAGTCGGTTGAGGGGGGATCAACGCTCGCTGAAGCATTGGGTAAATACCCCGAAAACTTCGACAATCTGTTTGTGAATATGATTGCGGCCGGCGAGGCAGGGGGTATTCTGGATACCATTCTGAGGCGCCTGGCCGCCTATATGGAGAAAGCGGCAAAGCTGAAAGCCATGGTCAAGGGTGCCATGACCTATCCGATTATCACCCTCGCCATTGCGGTTGTCGTCCTAGGCGTCATCCTCGTTTTCGTCATTCCCGTTTTCCAAAAGATGTTTGCCGATTTCGGCGGCGAACTGCCCGTTCCCACACAAATTGTGGTGACCTTGAGCGAGTTCGTTAAAGGCAACATCCTCTATATTATCGGCGGTTTTATCGGATTCGTAATCGCTTTCAAGCGATTTTATAGAACAGAAAAAGGCCGAACCATCGCCGATGATGTGGTCCTGCGGCTTCCCGTTTTCGGTATGTTGCTTCGAAAGGTGGCTGTGTCCAAATTTACCCGGACCATGGGAACCATGTTGTCCAGCGGGGTTGCAATCCTTGACGCTTTAGAGATCGTTGCCAAGACATCCGGTAATCGAACCATCGAAAAGTCCATATATTCCGTTCGGACGGGGATTTCCGAAGGCCGCACCATGGCCGAACCTCTGGGTGAAAGCGGCGTTTTTCCGGCCATGGTGTGCCAGATGATTTCTGTTGGAGAATCCACCGGTGCGTTGGATGCCATGCTCGAGAAAATAGCAGACTTTTATGATGAGGAAGTGGACCAGGCGGTGGAAAACCTCACATCAATGATCGAACCCTTTATGCTTGTGTTTTTGGGTACCACCATTGGAGGGCTCGTGATAGCCATGTATCTTCCGATATTCAAGATGGCCGGCATGGTTGGGGCCTGATGATTCAAAAGACTGTTTCCGCCGAAAATGAGTCTCTCCACAAACTCAAGTGGATCATGTTTTTTCGGCTCCTGTTTACAACCATTCTGTTGGGTTCAACCATCATCTTTCA
The DNA here is from genome assembly GCA_964433795.1 of uncultured Desulfobacteraceae bacterium. Lineage (GTDB taxonomy): Bacteria > Desulfobacterota > Desulfobacteria > Desulfobacterales > SURF-15 > DUZK01. The sequence continues at coordinate 1,507 of CAYSUA010000766.1, forward strand.
GCTTCGGGAAAGTCCTTCCTTTCTGGCGCGCCCGCTTGTTTTTATCTATGTCCTGACGGCCGCCATCTATCTGCTTTCCTTTATATACTCTCTTGTCCTTCGGCGGGTAAAACGGCAACTTCTGTTTGCCTATGTTCAGTTTATTATTGATACCGTTGTCGTGACGCTTATCCTGTTTGTTACCGGTGGATTCTCCAGCATTTTTTCCTTCCTCTATCTCGTGGTGATCATCTATTCCAGCATGCTTCTTTTTCGAAGGGGCAGCATGATTGTCGCAGCCCTCTGCAGCATTCAGTACGGAATCATGGTGGATCTGGAGTATTACGACATCCTTTCACCGTTTGTGATAGAGGGAGGGATCGCATCCGTATATTTCACATGGAGCCAGGCACTGTTTAAAATCGTAATGACCATGGTTGCCTGTTTTGCCGTGGCATTTTTGAGCAGTCTGTTATCTGAACAGGAACGCAAAACAAAAAAAGAGCTTTTGACCATGGAAGCTCAGGTCAAACGCGTGGAAAAAATGGCAGCCATCGGCGAGATGGCGGCCGGCTTGGCTCATGAAATCAAGAATCCGTTGGCTTCGCTTACCGGTTCCATCCAGTTGCTGAGGGAGGACCTTTCCGATAACACCGACCATAACAAACTCATGCAGATCGTACTTCGTGAAGCAGATAGGCTCAGTTCGCTGGTGAACGATTTTCTTTTGTTTGCAAAACCGCCCATGGGTAAAAGGGAGCCGATTGAGTTAAAAGGAGCACTGATGGAAACCATGGAACTGTTTGAAAAAGACAGTTCCAGTTTGGGAAGTATCTCCATCAATAAAACACTCATTCCCAATGTATGGATAGAGATGGATATGGCGCACCTTCGGCAGGTGTTATGGAATCTGTTGTTGAACGCTGCCGAATCCATCGATGGCCGGGGCCGAATCGATATACGAATGATTCCTTTCAAGAATCGGTACTTTGGCGTGCAGATATCAGACAACGGATGTGGAATACCGGATAATATGGTTCAATCGATTTTTGATCCGTTTTTCACCACTAAACCGAATGGGACCGGACTCGGGCTCTCGATTGTGCATCGAATCATTGAATCGCACAACAGCATGCTTGAGGTGGAAAGTGAGAAGGACAAGGGGACGACATTTACACTGCGGTTCAAACAGATTCCATCCCCAACTTAAGGTTGACACCCGGATATCAATAAGATACCAAATCCTGCTTGACCTTTTTTCGTAACGGGTTAGTTAATGTCCATCCATAAATGGCCATTTTTCCGCTGAGCGGCGTTCTCCGCGGATTTTTGCCTGCGACG
>CAYSUA010000767.1:0-2822 GCA_964433795.1 uncultured Desulfobacteraceae bacterium
GCCCTGTTCGGTGTTACGCACCCTTATGCACGAGTTTCACACGTCCGCGAATCGGGTTATCTTCAAAGCCGCAAATGCTTGACTTGAGGTTTCTGCATAACCGGAAAAAATCAAATAAGATAAGGCCCTCAATAATCCAGAACAACATCCTGAGACAGCAGAACGCGCTGAAGTTCTGAAACATCGAGTTTCCTGGGATAGACCTGATGCTTTGCCGAAAGGGCGGCTGCAGTCCCGGCGGCTTGGCCGGTTGCCATGCAACAGGTCTGAACCCGGATCCATTTATCCGCCTCATGGGATGCGGATATGCATCTTCCCCCCACCAGCAGTCCGTCGACGCCGGCCGGCAACAGGCAATCATAGGGGACCCCGTGCCAGAAGAGTTCATCCACAAAACCTCGATGTCGGGCATCCTGTTTGGATCCCTCCATCCCGTCCGGACTGTGAACATCGACACCGGGTGTGACCCGTACGGCGTTTCTCGCTACGATACGTTCGAACTGTGTCTTCTCTTCCACATCTTTTTCCGTGAGCAGATAGTCGCCCAAAATATGGCGGGTTTCTCGAACTCCCAGCATGGGTGCGGAATCGATTAAAAAACTATCCTTAAAGCCGGGAAAGGTAGTTTTGAAAACTTCAACCAACTGCATCATCTGTTGCCTTGCCATGACCTCGCCCTTTGTAATGTCAAAGGCATCGGTACCATCGAGACCATAAACACGGGTGGTGTTGATCATGGTCATGCCGGTCTTTGGCGACAGGCATTCTAAACGAACGTAGTGAAGCGCAGGGTCAAGCTCCCCCCTTTGCTTGGCTTCTTCAATCAGGCCGAAAAAACCGATCACTCGGCAGAATCCTTTTTTAGGACGAAGAATATTTTTATGTGGATCCTTGGAAAACTCGGACGGATTTTCATTCACGTACTGAATGATTTCCTTGACGTCCAGACCGCCCATTCGAAACAACAGGGTCATCGGACGTGTCTTTCCATCTTGTTCCCGGCCCTTTACGAAAGGTGCCCCTGATTGAGCAGAAATATCACCATCTCCCGTGGTATCGATGACAACATCCGATAAGACCGCCGTCCTTCCGGATTTATTCTCAATAACAATCCCCTTAATACTATCCTCGGAAACAATGGCGTCCACAATCATGGAATGGAATAAAAATTCCACACCGGCATCTACCGTTAGGCTCAGGGCAAGATGCTTGAACTGCTCCGCATCAAACGGCATCAGCACATCGTCGATACCGCTTCCCTGATCGATCATTTTCAGATATATCTCACGGAAAATACCGGACGTACTGCCAAACGGAGCGTAAGCCATGGTCATCAAGCCGGCAGTGGCAACCCCGCCGAGAAAACCGAACCGCTCAACGAGAAGCGTTTTTGCTCCGTTTCGAGCCGCAGCCACAGCAGCCGCAACACCGGCCACACCCCCTCCTCCTACGATGACATCATATTTTCCGGAAATGGGTATGGAACGCTCTTTTTCAACGAGGGACCCGTTCATTAATCGATAATGATCCAAATCAATCACCTCCGTACCATTTCAGATATTACGGCCTTCACCGGATCAGTCTTCTTTCTGCTCTTTAAGGAAAATGCGGCGTCTCGCATACAATTTCCGATCACGTTCTCTTTTAAGGGATTCAGCCGCGCCTGCTTCATAATCATAAAAGCCTTTCTTGCTTTTTAATCCTATTCGTCCCTGGTCAATGAGTTCGTCAAGAATACGCGGTGGAGTGAACTGATCCCGGTTGAGTTTGTCCTTCAAATATTGGAATATGGATCGATAGACGTCCAGTCCCGCCTGATCGGAGATTTCAAAAGGACCGTAAGCGCTCAAACGAAATCCGAATGATGATTTTACAATTCGATCCACTTCCTGGGGGCTGGCCAAGCCTTCTTCAACAATGGCATATGCTTCAGCCGCCATGGCCAATTGGATCCGGTTGGCAACGAATCCCGGGGCACTCTTGCAAGGGGTGGGAAACTTTCCCATACGTTTCATGAAGGCGGTGGTGCGGTCGACGGTCTCCCGGCTCGTCTGATCACCGGGTATGATTTCAACACACGGCGTAATGGGAGACGGATGAAACCAGTGGGTTCCGATAACCCGCTCCGGATGTTTCGTAACGCTGCAAAACTCACTGATATCGTAGGATGACGTGTTGGTCGCCAGTATGGTCTCAGGTGAGGTCGTTTCCCCCAGTTTTTGGAATACCGTCTTTTTCAGATCAAGATTCTCACTCACCGCTTCCAGAACGTACTCGGTATTTCCGGCTGCTTGACCCAGGTCGGTACTGAATTTTATCCGATCAATTGTGGAGGCCACCTGTGACGATTCAAGCTCTCCCAGCTCAACCATAAACTCAAGGTTGTCCTTAATCCAGCCGCGTGCTTGAGAAAGCAGTTCCTCGCTTTGATCCACCAGAGAGACATCCAAACCATTGAGTGCAAAGACCTGTGCAAACCCATGCCCCATGGTTCCGGCGCCGATAACAAGAACCCTTTGAATATCTTCCATGCTAATTATCCTCCCATATTTGTTCAAGGTGAATCATTTCAATAACAGATTTCGCCTGGAAATCAAAAAAATTATTTGGTACGGTTGAATTCGACTGCGGAATTTTTCATCGATGGTAAGGAAGCGTTAAAAATAGTGCCTGTTAAGAGGGTAATTCTCATAGTTGAAAGGTCTTTTGAGCCAGGCGCCAGTTGACCAAGAGAAAAGCTTGAACCGCCCGCTTCGCTCAAGGCGCCAAGAACGCTAAGTTTTCTCTTGCCGATGCGCAGATCGGCAAAAGAAAAGAGTCTA
>CAYSUA010000768.1:0-2808 GCA_964433795.1 uncultured Desulfobacteraceae bacterium
GCGCTCCGTTTCTGTAATCGCTTTGGTGTCGAAAACAACAAAATTGAGGATCTTAAATGGAAGTTGATTAAAAGCCTGTTGATACTGATGAGCTCGCCATAGATTACATCCGTTTCGTGGAGCCCCCGGTTTTAGAAAATCAAGGGGTTTTGAAAAATCGCTATGGTCACGCAAGTCCACACGATGCATGGTGTGCCACCCGGCGTCAGTGTGCGTGCAATATCCCGGATGGCGTTTTCCGGGTCTTCGATATGTTCGAAAACTGCATTCGAGAAAGCCAAATCAACCGTATTGTTCTTTAAGGGAAGACGGCTCGCATTACAGGGGGAGAGACGGATCAATCGATCCGTATTGTATTCGGCTCCGTCTGTCATTGAATGGATAATTCCATCCCATGGGTTTTGGTCTGCCGACACCCGTCCCTGTTCTATAAGAAGATTCCACAGGGTATGATAAAAAGGCTCTTGATCGGAAAGTACCGGATAGTTGTAGATTCCGGTCTTTAGATCGATTGAGATGACTCGAGCGGCTCCGAATAAGAGAAACAGGGCATCAACGCCGATTAATGCTCCTGAGCCGATGTTTAAAATGGTCTTTTTGTCGATATTGAACCCCTGGTTTATGATCTCATCATAATAGATGGAAAAAACCTTGAGTGCACCGTCAGGCGTGTTCAGCGGTCTGTTGATATATCGATCTAAAACATACCTCATTGAGATTCCGTGCTAGTTCTGTGAGAATATTGGTTAGGTTATAATCCGGAGACAGGCGGGCATTCATTTTATCAATGGTGCCGGATTTTTTTTTCATACCCGCCCAATGCATTAGCGCTGTTGCAATACCCGTATCATCGGGGGGGGGTATCGACACGCCTAGGTTTTGTCCGTCCACCGTTTGCACCGCCTCGGAATCGAGCGGGGATATGCAGAGAATCGGTTGCCGTGTCAGCATGTATTCAAAAATCTTTCCTGTCTGAATAACCTGATACCCCGGGGTTTTGTCTACAATAAGCAGCAGGACATCCGCACGGCTCATCGCTTTTATTGCATCTGCGTGAGGCAGAAAGTCGGTAACGTCGATATATTCGGATAGTTTCATCTCCTCGATCAGGTTGTGGGCCTGATGATCCAGACCCCCGACAAACTCCACCGCGATATTTTTGATGCCATAATCGTATACTGCTTTTTTGAGGCCCTTCAGAAACGCATCCGGCCTGCGATAATGCGTAAACTTACCGATATATTTTATTTTGAGCAGTCCATTTTTCTCAACAGGCGGTTTTTCAAAGCAGGATCTTAATTTTTTGTCGTATCCGTTGGGGAGGCAGACCAATTTGTGATGATGCTGTGGATATCTTGATGCGTATTGATCCTTGAGGCTGTGGGTGACGAAAAATGCCTTGTGGCAATGGGCAATGATCCGTTTCTCCAAAGCCCCTTCCAGCCGGTTTGGAATGTAGCCGCGATCCCGACGATATTCACATTTGTACCACCCATCCCGGAAATCTACCAGATGAGGGATATTGCCGTGCCGGGCCAGCAGGTGCCCCAAGATGAGAGAGCAGAAAGGGCTTCCGGTTGAAAGAATCGCGTCATAGTCGAAGCGCTTCAAAATCTTTTTGCCGTGGATGTAGGCGGCACCAATCCAGGGATAAAAATCGTCATATATCCACAGTTGATATCCCAAGTTTCCGGGTAGACGGTTCCGACCATTTATTTTTTTCGTTAACCCATCATTTAATTTGGGAAAAAATTTTCGGATAAGGGGTGGCAGCTCGATTCGAAATATTTTCGATCCCGGATGCAGCTGGTCAAGAAGGGTAGGGTCCTGCAAAGGATATTCTTCCGCAGTTCCGGTGAGAATATGCGGCATCCAATGATGCTTCGGTAGATCACGGCAGAATCTCAGGATTCTCTGAACACCGATTCCGCCGGCCGGTGGAAATTGATGGGCAATGACAAGCAGCCGGTTCATCGGGGTGCGGTTAGTTTTTTTTCGAGAATATTTTTTAGAAATGCATTCATGACGTATCGGGTCGTTCTCTCTCGTTTATTCTGTCGGATCGGTTTAAAATCGTCCTGGTCCAGTAGACGCAATGCTTTGGGGAACATACCGTAGACGTAATCAAAGGCATGCTCCCGTATGTCACCGATACGTGTGGGGACGGTTATTTTCGATATTTCATTTTCATACACGATATCACCGGCATCTATATCACCGGACATAAAATGGATGGTTCCCACAAGCGGTTTGTCCTCTAAATACGCCCACTCTACATTATTCATCCCCCTGAATTCAGGCAACTTTCCGGCATGGGCATTCAGAAAAACATTATGGAAATTTTCACACAGCCGTTTACTTAAAACACCACAGCTAAATGTGATGACCACATCCGGTTTTTCTTCGGTCAATCGGTTAAACGTCTTTTGGGAATTAATCCCGTTTACGTAATATATCTTTTCACAGAGAACCGGCAATTTCATCCAAGGCGTAACCGTTCTCATTCTCCCCGGAAGCCAGGTTGATATCAGCCGGTTCAGCAGATTTGCAACACGGCGGCATGGCCCCCATTTTGTCGTATCGGGAAAACAATAGAGAATAAAGTCCGGCCGATAGTTTGCTTTCTCCAATGAAGAAAATATTTTCTCAATATGCTTGGAATGATTGGCACCCAGGGCGAGTCCGATCTTCATTGGAACATATCCTCAAGCCGCATTTTAATCCGATATTCCTGAATGAACGCGTCGGTGACATATTTAACTCCCCAGCTGTTGATATTGTACGTAAAATAATCGCCCCAGAAGGGAT
>CAYSUA010000769.1:0-2794 GCA_964433795.1 uncultured Desulfobacteraceae bacterium
CTACGTCGCACAAGCGAGAGCGCCGATTGACGCCGAGATTGGACAAAAAGACCATTCGTGGATGGAAACTAACGAATGCGTGTATGGTGAACCGAATATGAAAAAAGAGAGACCATTTGACGAAACCCTTAAAGAGCAGTTGCTGGCAAGCGCCAGGGATCGGCTCCATAACTTCATGCTCGCGGATGGAACGATCAGGGGAGTGATAATGAACGGCACCCGCGTGGTTAATGAAATGCGCGCAAACCACAATCTGGGCATTCTTGAAACATTGGTTTTGGGACGCGCTTACCTGGGTGTCGGTCTGATGTCTGCCAACTTGAAAGGGAGTGACAGGGTCAGTTTAAAAATCGAGTGCTCCGGCCCCATAAAAGGGCTTACGGTGGAATCCAATGCATTCGGCGAAGTAAGAGGGTTTCTCAACAACAATTCGATCCCCATCGAAAAGCCCATGGAGGATTTTGATCTTTCTCCCTTTTTCGGAGCCGGGTTTTTATCTGTCACCAAGCATCTGCAAGATGCAAAACACCCCTTCACGGGCCAGGTCATTATAAAATATGGAAACATCGCCAAGGATCTGGCCTCTTATTATCTGACATCCGAACAGATACCCACAGCGTTCAACCTGGGGATCAAATATGACAAAGACGGAAATGTCATTGGGGCAGGCGGATTGCTGTTGCAGGCCATGCCCGATGCAAAGGACAGCATCATAGGAGATTTAGAAAAAAGGGTTACGAACCTTCCTTCCCTCGGGGTTCTTTTCAGTGAAAAGTATGATTCAAAGGATATCGTCCAAACCGAATTCGAGAGTTATGGTCCTAAATTTCTGACCGAACGAAGAATCGAATTCATGTGCCACTGCAACCAGGAGCGATTGAAGAACCTTATCACCCTGCTGCCCATTGACGAGCTGAAGGATATTCGTGAAAACGGGCCCTTTCCTCTGGAAATCCGCTGCCAGTTCTGCAACACCCCATATCTCTTCAGTGAAGAAGACATTCGGAAAATCTTTGGAAAGCGGTTTCCGGACAACTAAACTATTATTCTTTCCCCAACTCATGCAGCAACATGCAATAGGCCTTTTGGCCCCGTTCAAAGCTTTTGAGCCGGAAGAACTCATCCGGCGCATGAATGTTCTCATCTTTCAGGCCGAATGCAAAATTCACCGTATAGGCATCTAATGCCTTGCGGAGAATACTGCACACGGGAATGGTTCCTCCCATCCGGACATAATACGGATCCTTGCCGAACAATTCTTTCAGCACGGTTACTGCTGCCTGATTTCCGATGTGATCCGAAGGTATAAGATACGGTTCCGCTTTGCTGTCCACAGGAGTCACTTCCACTTTGACGCCGGCCGGAGAATGTTTTTTTACATGAGCGATGAGGAGGTCGATGATTTTAGCCGGATCCTGGTCCGGTACCAGACGACAACTGATTTTTGCGTGCGCTTTGCTCGGTATCACCGTTTTCAGGCCTTCACCCTGAAACCCGCCCCAGATTCCGTTGACATCCAGAGTGGGCCTTACCCACATCCGCTCGTGTGTCGTAAATCCCGGCTCCCCGGCAGTTTCGGGGATTCCGATCTCATCTTTGAATTCATCTTCCGTATATGGAATCGCGGCCATCTGCTCCCGTTCCGAGTCGGATAGTGTACGAACAGAATCGTAAAAGCCTTCCACCAAAATTTTACCATCCGGGTCTCTCATGGAATTAATAATCCCGGCCAAGCCGTGAATCGGATTTAAAAATGACCCGCCGTATGAACCGGAATGAACATCCTGTCTGGCAGCCTCTACATCGATTTGAACGGCACTTAGCCCCCTAAGGCCGACTATCAGTTGCGGTTGATCTTCATCCCACTGCCCGCCGTCTGCACTTATCACCATGTCACATGCAAACAGATCCTTTTGGGCGGGAAGGAATTCCGGCATTTGGGGACTTCCGATTTCTTCCTGGCCTTCGAAAAAGAATTTTAAATTGACCGGCAGGCGCCCTTCGGTTTGGAGTAAGGCTTCCACTGCAAGAATGGTTAAAAACAGATTCCCTTTGTTGTCGGAAGCTCCCCGGGCCCAGATACGGTCTTCTTTTACGATGGGATCGAAAGGCGGATTTGTCCATAAATCAAGTGGGTCCACCGGTTGAACGTCAAAATGCCCGTAAATCATGATAACGGGTTTTCCGGGAGCATGCAGCCAATCTCCATAAACCACCGGATGGCCTCCGGTGGAGAGCACCTGTACATTTTCAATGTTCGCTGCTTTCAGCCTGTCGGCCACCCATTCGGCAGCCTGTTTCACATCCTCAGCATGTTCGGGAAGACTCGAAATGCTCGGAAATCGAAGTAATTGTTTTAATTCATCTATGAAACGCGGTTGGTTCTCTTTCAGATAAGCTTCCCAGGAAGACATTCTGTTTCTCTCCTTTCTCTGATATAAGTTGTATGGTTCGCCGCTCTCTGTTCACGGCTTGTCCGTCTTTGGAGGGTTCCTGGTTGAAAAGCGCTAAGGACTCACCTCAAGATGTTAGGTCTGGATAATCAGAAAGCCGATTTTAGCGAACTCTAATTAGCAGCATTTTCAACCGGTGTGCAACCCTTATATTCCCCTGAAAGTTCCCTTTTGACGGCCCGGTTCGAGTTGCAAAATCGATTCATTCGTTTTAAAAATATCGGTCAAGAGAAACCGGTTAAATAGGACGCAGATGAAAATATATATTTTAGCCGCAGAGCGAACGGGCGGCTAATAAAAAATGTCTCTCTAAGAATCAATATCTAACATGCTTGAATCAT
>CAYSUA010000770.1:0-2782 GCA_964433795.1 uncultured Desulfobacteraceae bacterium
GCCGGAGGCATGATGGGTTTCGTTTGTCGGCGTCTCAGCGACAAACGAAAAATGATAAATTTCTCTGCGTTCTCTGTGGCTCTGCGGTGAATCATTTTTATACGATCGGAATGAAATACGTTATAATATTTACGAATTAGAACACTTTGGTTAAGCAGTTAAAGTCCGTCAACATATCGTCCGGGGCTCATGACTCCCAAGGGGTCGAGCTTCTCTTTTAGCCGTTTCATCAATAGAACAGACGATCCGGCTTCACCCCAGACGGGGAGATCGGCCTTCAGCGCAACCGGAGCCCGCTGCAGCACTAAATTCCCGCCGCATTCACGGCATCGGGCAAGCAGTTTTCTAACGGCCATAACAGCGTTATCGGCAGCATTGTTTCCGTTGATCAAAAAATTAATCAGGCAGACACCGCTTCCGGCGTGCGCAAGAAGGGTATAGTCCAAGTTGTCTTCAGATAAAGTAACTGCGGCAAATTCGACAACCGGTTTCCAGTCTGAAATGGGATAATTGAGTTGAGCACTCAACACACCGGGGAATTGACCGAATAATGCCGGTGCCAGGTCACTCACTCCAAGCCAGAAGGGACGGTGTCGATCTTCGGAAAGCACGGCTTCACCAGCACCGCCGGATTGTTGCGCCATTTTTTTCATATCGGTTCTCATCCGGTCCACTGCCTCATGAAATGCTTCAAGGGCCACCGCTGCTATATAGGCTCCGGGAGTGAAACCCGGCGGGGTTTCGATTTTTAAATTCTCAAAGGCTTTTCCGTTCATTACTTCAACAGCAGCCGGAAGAAGGCTGGAATCAAAGATCCGATCGGTAAAATCAGAAGCGTTTTCGAAAGCATCGAAAGAGAAAAGCAGGGTTTCCATCTTCTCCGGCAACGGCAGCAGTCGAAGCGTCATTTCACAAAGAATTCCCAAAGAACCCGCAGACCCCACCATTAATTTGGAAATATCATACCCGGAAACATTTTTTACGGTTTTACCTCCGGTACCGATGATATCGCCGTTGGCGGCCACAAAGCGGGTGCCGAGGATAATATCCCGGGGGATGTTATAAAGCAGGCGTCTCGGACCGCTGGAGTTGCTGGCAATAATTCCACCGATGGTGGCGCTGTTGCCGAACGGCGGATCAACGGGTAGAAAACATCCGCTGTGTGATCGATCCGAACAAATCATTTCATCGGAATCGCTGGTAAGATCTTCCAGCGGCAGATAACATCGATCATCTTCCGTGGCCAGTCTCGCCTGGATGTCCACCAGTCGGACCCCGGCTTCCACCGTCAGGGTAAGATTTGCCACATCCACATCCTTCATGTGATTCAATCGTTTTGTGCAAACTACCAGATCGAGCCGCTTGGGAGGATTCCCCATGGATATTTTAGATCCGTTCCCCCATGGGACAATGGCGAGTCCTTTTTCATTGGCGAATTTTACCGCTTCCGATACCTGCTGGGTATCTTTCGGAAATACGACGGCTTTCGGGGTTATGCCGTCTACGGCATAGGGTGCTGTTTTTTCTGTTTCATCCTGAACAAACTCCCGGCCGACGATTCCAGAGAGTCCATTTATTATCTCATTAGCGTCTACCATCTGTTATCTCCTTAGGCGCTGATACTTTCCGGAATCATCTTGCCGGGGTTGAGTATTTCATCAGGGTCAAGCGCTTCTTTTATTTTCCGTTCATAATGGAGATCCATCTCATTGAAGATGAACCGGGTCTCTTTGAGCTTTTCGAGCCCGACACCATGCTCTCCGCTGATGGTGCCTCCGGCGTCGGCGCATATTCTCAAGATTTCCGTACCCAGTTTGTGGACCCGCTCCAATTCATCCGGATCCCTTTCGTCAAACATAATCAGGGGGTGAAGATTTCCATCACCGGCATGGAAGACATTTCCGATGGGAAGATTATATTTTTTTCCGGCTTCCATCACCTTTGCCAGCACTTCCGGCAGTTTCGTGCGGGGCACCGTACCATCGCAGCACATATAGCTCGGCCGCACCTGACCAACCGAACCGAAGGCTCCTTTTCTGCCTGCCCAGAGGACAGCGCGTTCAGCTTCGTCTTTGGCCAATTTGACTTCTCGAACGTTGTTACGCTTGCAGATTTCCATGATCAGGTCGGCTTTTTTATCCATGCCATCCGGCAGGCCGTCCAGTTCGATAATCAACACACAGGCCGCATCCAGGGGGTAGCCCACTTTAATGGTTTGCTCCACAGCCTTCATGACGATGTTGTCCATCATCTCCAAGGTGGCCGGAATAATTCCTTCGGATATAATTTCAGAAACCGTATTGGCGCCGTCTTCGATGGTTTCATAGATCGCCAGCATGGTTTTGACCGCTTCAGGCGCCCGGATGAGTTTTAAAACCATTTTGGTGGCCATTCCCAAAGTTCCCTCACTTCCCACAAACAAGCCGGTGAGATCATAGCCGGGATTGTCTTGAGATTTGCCGCCCGTCCGGATCACCGTACCATCGATCAGCACCACTTCAGCGCCGATGATGTGGTTGGTGGTGGTACCGTATTTGAGGCAGTGCGGACCGCCCGAGTCCTCACCGAAGTTGCCGCCGATGGTGGAAACTTTCTGGCTTGCGGGGTCCGGAGCGTAGACAAATCCCTTTTTGAGCATCTCGGTTTGGAGATCCAATGTGATAATGCCCGGCTCTACGGTTACCGTACGGTTGGGCAGATCGACTTCCAAAATTCGGTTCATACGGGAAAAATGAATGACGATGCCGCCCCTTATGGGAATCGTCCCGCCGGTTAGATTGGT
>CAYSUA010000771.1:0-2772 GCA_964433795.1 uncultured Desulfobacteraceae bacterium
CAGCCGCAGTCTGCCGCCGCCGATGCCACCAGCGCTTCTATCTGGTCATCGCTTGAAAAGTCCACCTCCTTATTGCCGTCTGCAGAGGGTTCCACAAGACCGGAGAAGCAATCCGCCGTTCCGGACTCGATCTCGATGGCCCCCCCGGTGCCCTGGTTTTCCCTGCAGTCCAGGGTCTGGAGAACCCGGGCCAGGTTCACCGCCGGGTTGGTAAGCTGAACGCCGTCGTCGTCATACTTGAGCGAGGCGTCGGAGTCCGGGAAAAGGTCCAGGGGCGACACCTTCTTGACGGCGGCTGCCGAACCGATTGGGACGTCGGCAATGGAAAAGCCGATGGTCTCCCCCGGGAAAAAGTCGAACCCGCCGGAGCCGTTTTCCTCGGTGCTCTCCGTACTCCCCACGTGGGTGGGGGTCTCGTAGTTGAGGCCCTTGACCGGCGCGTCGATGAACTGGCCGCGTATGGGGTGGTAGAATTTGGTGGGGAACCACCCGCCATAGGTTGAATTTTCCCAGGTGCCGTCATATGCCCCGGTTATTAATTCACCCTCCACGGAGCTTGTTGCGGGAATCATCCAGAAAGAGTTCGTGCTGCCGCTGTCACTGTCACTGTCGCTGTCCTCTTCGTCCCCGCCTGCCTCTAGGATCGACAGGTCCCCGTGGAGCGCGACGTAGCGCGTCTGATTGCCGCCCCAGGAGTGTTCCAGTTCGTCCTTGAGGCTGCACTGGATCATCGTGTTGCTGTGTTCGGGGTTGAAGTCGCGCTTGCAGGGGAACTTGCCGGGCACCGGTTTGCCTTTCTTGGCATACGGATCGACGTTCGGTTCACCCTCGCCTGCGTAAAGCTGCGTGTCCCCGACATGCCAGTCTCCGTCGAGGAAGAGCTCCACGTGGAAGTTTTTGCGCGTGTTCCAGTATTCGGCCGTGCCGATGGGAAGCCCTTCCTCGTCAAGGAGGACGGCATCCTGCCGAACGACCTGAATGTTGTACGGCGAATCGCCGCCGGCGAACACCAGGGTTGTGACGCAGAGCATTAGCACCAGCGTCATCAAAAAAAATCGCGTGTATTTCATTTTCATTTCCTCCTTTATGGTATCTCCGTTTTTTCAAAGCCGCATTTTCATTGATAGAGGAATCAGGCCGGAAGACCCGGGCCCCACTCCAGAGCACGGGCCAGCAGGATTCCTAGAATAAAAAAGCCATTGTTATCAAAAGCAGTCGATATACTTTCATTCTCATAACCTCCTTCCTTTCTTTGTGTATCCATGGTTAACTGACATTATCCTGCGTTTTCCGGTTCGCCGGCCCCCGTAACTTTCCAGCGGGATTCCGCGCAACCTTAACTGCTCGGTTTTGAAGGGCGACGAATGGCCACAGGACGTTGGTTATCATCTCCTTTCATCATTAGATTTTTGATCGTGTTGAACTGCAGGCAATAAAATTCTACGGCTGTCTTTACAGGTTCGAAAACAGTTCAGTTCGTACTTCGAAGCGCTCTGGGTTCGAGCCGCTTGATTGTGTCGGTTGGTCCTCAAATACCTTGCAATAAGCTGTTGTTGTTGACCCACTTAAAGAGATCTTTACCAAGAACCGTGCCAAGCGCAGTTTGTCGGAAATATTTTTTAGGGTCTTTGAAATTATTGATGAAATCTCGGAAGGTTATCCGTGGAATCACACCGGCGGCCGGAGTTGTCTGTATACATGGAAGCAAGAGAGGGGGTGGGACATGACACACACTGTATCGGCACAGAGCGCGACACACGGATAGATCAAGATTCCTCAATCTGGAGGAATTTTCCGTACCCCTTCTCCTTTCATTTCTGTCCGCCGGCGCGCCCCAGCGGCGTTCTTTATCATCCGAACCCGGGAGGTTGACACTAGTCGGCCTTCCGGGTCCTTCGCTGATAAATATTGCAGCTTTCATAATTGTCCTGACAGTAATACAGAGCCAGAGAAACCTTCTGGCTCCCCGAATTGCGGCAGTAACAGTCCGGCTCTGGATTATTGAGCAATGGGCACAACTCTTTTCTTCTTTCACTGCCTGCCGTCGCCACGGTGTTACTTCTTTTTGAGTCCATAAATTTCAGGTCGGTTTGATAAATCACTCGCAAGTCGAATCGCACATGTGCAGGAACAGTTTTCAGCCAGGTCTTGCCAGCGTGAGATGCCGACATCCTCCATTAGAATTAATCAAAAGGTATGCCATAGAGGGATGTTCGGGCGGGATCTGATCTGGTAATGATGTTAATTTCCTAATTATCAGGCATTTATTGAAAGTTCGACGCCTGACAATGCAGTGTTTTTGTGGAGTAAAATTTCAGGTGGGATGTGAGATATGGCACAACCTGTGGCGATACAACGTGTGCCGGTATACAATTTTTTAACGCAAGAGCCGTCCGAAGGTAACATCACCGCGGGTGAAAGCCTCCTGAACGGCCAGCAAAGGTGCCGGATTATACAGTGTCTTTCACATGGAATTGGAGTTTTTTCCCGGAAACATTGACCCTGAAAGAAATATGATTGATCGAGCAGCTGTAATTATTACTGATTGAATTACTACTATAATGGCGCTATAATTTATGAAACCCCCTGCTATTACTCTTAGAGGGTGTTATTTTCTACCACCTCCGGATCCGCCCGCTCCACTCCCGGAACTTGAGCCTCCCGCTTCGGAGCTACCCGCATCACTGCCTGAACTTGAGCCTCCGCTTTCGGGGCTGTCTGCTGCACTGCCTGAACCTGAATCTCCGCCTTCGGGGCTGCCTGCTGCACTTC
>CAYSUA010000772.1:0-2771 GCA_964433795.1 uncultured Desulfobacteraceae bacterium
TGTAAGTAACTTGGGCTTTATGCATAACCGCAAAAGTTTATTGAAATGATCACAAGCTGAACGAAAGGCGAGTCGGCCGGAATGCCATCTTCAGATATCCATGAGACTTCCAGCAAGGGGCTATATCGCAGGGTAAAGCGTCATTTGATCGGCAGGGAGCATCTTTTTTTTGCAGCTGCCTCTCCCGGCCTGGAACGGCTCTGTATGAAAGAGCTTCGGGCGATTATGCCCGAGTCTAAAAACATTGTGTGTGTCGAAGGTGGGGTGGAATTTAAAGGGCGTTTAACCGATTGCTACAGGATTAATCTTCACTCCAGAATTGCCAATCGCATTTTGATGCGGCTGGAAAACTTCAAAGCCACTAATTTCAACCAGCTCGAAAAAACGCTTCTTAAACTGCCGTGGGAGCTTTATCTCATTTCTGTGAAAGGGTTAACATTCAAAATATCTTCCAGACATTCTCGACTGTACCACACCGGTGCTGTTGAAGACCATTTTCATCACGCCATTTCTGATCGTTTGACACAATACGGATTGAATAAGGCGGATAGCCCGGGGGCGGTCGGCGCACAAACTGTTTTCATCCGGGTTGTGGACGATCGATTTTACATCTCCATGGACAGCAGCGGAGATCATCTTCACAAGCGTGGAATAAAGAAGCATGCTGCCAAAGCGCCGATTCGCGAAACCCTTGCAGCAGCAGCCATCATGCTGGCGGATCATGATCCGAATGAACCCCTTGTGGATCCCATGTGCGGGTCCGGTACGTTTGCCATTGAGGCGGCTATGATGGCCGGAAAGATACCTGCCGGATGGTTCAGAGATTTCGCTTTCAGGGATTGGCCGGCTTTCAGGTCCCGGCAGTGGGAATATATCCGAAAACAGGCTGCAGAAAAATTTACCAAGGCTTCCGAAGCGACCGTATTCGCTTCAGACAAGGATACCAAGGCGGTCAATCGATTGGGAAATCGGATAAAACGCTATGGTCTTTCCGATACCATTTGTGTGTTTTCAAAGGATTTCTTTGATATTTATCCGAAAACATTTGTGGATCAAGCGGGCCTGGTGATGATCAATCCACCCTATGGCCGCCGGCTCGGTCAACCGGGGGATCAAAAAAGGTTCTACCAGTCCATTTTTGATAAACTGATTAAAGATTTTAAGGGTTGGAAAATGGGGCTTATGATTCCGGATCAACGCATTGTCGATCTATGTCCCTTCAAAATGGAATCTTATCCTTTTTTTCATGGAGGGCTCAAGCTGACGCTGGTCACCGGGCGGATTTCATAATTCAATAATTCGCGTTTCGCCCCCAACCACATTGTATCCGTGTCAATTACAGGATGCGAAACTTGAGATCACTGTCTTTACCACTCACTGGCAAGTCTTTTTTCCACCTTGTCCCAGTTGGCATTGAGGCTTTTTACCGCATCCATGCCCATGTTCAGATGGGTTTCCGTATGGTTTGAGAAAACCTCATCCTGCTTCTTTTTATCTTTTATTCCCTTTCTTTGAAGCGGCATGTCTGATACCAGCATAATCGCCCCGATGGGTACCTCATAATGGTAGGCAACGGAAAAGATAGTGGCAAGCTCCATTTCTATGGCAAGTATGCGTTGCTGCCTCAAATAATCCACAAATTTTTCATCAAATTCCCAGAGCCTCCTGTCCATGGTGTAGACAATGCCGCATCTCGGAATATATCCTTCTTTTCGAACGGCTCCGATGCAATAAAGATTCACCGATGAGGTCGGAATGGCAGGAAATTCCGGAGGGAGATAGTGCCTGCTGGTTCCCTCACCTCGGATGGCTGCCGAGGGTACGATAAAATCACCCTCCTCAAGGGTATCGTCGATACCACCGCACATACCGAGCATGACGACTGTTTTGAGTTTTTCCAGGTAAGCCAGGCAATTCACCACGAGAGCGGCTTGGGGAGATCCGATGCCGAAGTCGATCATGGTGCAGTTTAAATCTTTGGCATTTACGATCCTGAAATTGCCTTCATGATATTCTCCACCGGTTTTTTCTTGGAAGGTGTGGATATACTGTTTAAAATTGGTGATCAGTATATGCTCGCAGAAATCATCCAGGCTGCAATTGGTGTATCTTGCAAGTGTTTGCTTAATGTATTCGTGCTCTCTGAGTGCCATTATCCTCTCCAGCGCATCAAAATTTTTTCCGGAGCCATAACCGAATATAAATTCTTTTCGGGGCTCTCGACCCGTTTTATTATTGGTCTAATTATTAGGCCTCTAATTACAAGCATCCATCCATAACAAGCAGAAATTATGCCAGTGTCCGGTGTTTAATAATTATTTGATTTTAAAGGTGATTTGTTCAATATCCCGAATTAGTGAATACGTGGTATTTTAAGATTTTATTTATGATTGTTTGTTAATTGTCAAGATATTGACAAACGTTGAACGCGAAAAAATAAAATTTCCCGAATTAATGCCCCTAGCATCGTCAATAAATCATATTGACTATCGTTTTTTTATTTGGCAACCAATATCTGTCGGGTAATAACAATCTGAGAATAGGAGGGTACTAAATGAAAGCAGAGATGACACCTCGAGAGCGAGTGATGACCGCTTTAAGCCTTCAGGAACCGGATCGTGTTCCCATTGATCTGGGGCAGGCTGCAGGAGACGCCATTACCGTAACCGCTTACCAGAACCTGATTAAGCATCTCGGTTTCCCTGAAAGACCGATTAACATACTGACCAAATTAGCTCAGACCGCCATTGTGGATGAAGATGTACTGCACC
>CAYSUA010000773.1:0-213 GCA_964433795.1 uncultured Desulfobacteraceae bacterium
CTGCGATTCGGATGGGGCCTTTAAGCATCGTTTTGCCTTACGGCGCGGGTGGGGGGGCGTGAGAGATACACTGCCACTCCGAAGATCAGCGGCAGGAGTGATAACCAGAGAACGGCTTCATGATAGCCTCCGAATACATCGTAGGCAATGCCGAAAGGCAACGGCCCTACCGAAGCACCGACGATGCAGACCGTAAAAGCCGTACCCTGAATT
>CAYSUA010000773.1:223-2766 GCA_964433795.1 uncultured Desulfobacteraceae bacterium
CCGCTCAAATGCTTGCGGCCGAAAAAACTTGGCCAGATGTAGCTGGCATTGGTCATTGCTGCTGCCTGGGTTGCGCCCATGGCCAAAGCATACACGCCGGCCAGTAACATGGTGTCGGCGATGTGTAGCAGCCACAGGGCCACGGCATTCATCAGGATTCCCGCCGATACCACGGTGCTGGTTTTGAAACGGTCCAGCAGCTGCCCGTAAATGACCATGAAAATCACCATCGAGACGGATAGGATGGGAAAAATATTGGCGGCGCTCTGTGCATCCAGCCCTTGTCCCTCGAAGTATGAAATCTGGTGAAAGATCATTCCGGTGATCAGCATGGCCGGGATAGCGGTGCCCACCGCCAGCACCCAGAAAGTCACCGTGCGCAGCGCTTCACTCACTGTAAATCCGTCTTCCAATCCGTTTACATCCGACGCCTGGTTTTCCTCACCGGGTGAGGGCTTTGGGTCGCCATCCGGCAGCAATCCCATATCTTCGGGCTTGTTCACCACTAAGATGCCCGCTATGGGTATAATCAAGGCGAGCACGAACACCCCTTGTAAAACCCAGCACATTTGCCAGCCGATGCGAGCAATAAGCATCTGTGTCAGCGGCGGGTAAAAGGCATTGCCCACGGCAAATCCCAGGGAGGTAATGCTGAGCGCCATCCCTCGGCGGCGCGAGAACCATTGGGAAACCAGGTTGGTGCTGCCCAGGGTGAGCGCACCCTGACCGAAAAACCGTACTGCTGTAAAGGCAACGGAAAGTGCGATGATGCCGGAAACAAAGGGAAAAAGCATGCAAACCGCGCCGAGGCAAAGGGTGAGAACTACGATCATCAACCGCGGACCGAAGCGATCGATCAACCTCCCGATGTAAGAGAGGCCCAATGCCGCGATCATCGTGCCCAATGAGTAGGCGCTGGAGATAGCAGTTCGGGAGAGTTTCAGTTCTTCGATCAGGGGATTCACGAATACCGCTATATTATAGGACTGTCCCGGACCGGTGGCCAGCAGACCCAGAAAACCGACCGCCAGCATGATCCAGCCGTAAAACAGATGCGGATTGATCTTTTCTGCGATTCTCATTTGGAGATTCATGTTTAAAAGCTTTTCCTTTCCCTCGAATTTAAACAACCTTCAGTCCAAAATCTCGTTTATGTAAACATAAAGCCCGGGTGATCCACCGGTGTGGACAAAGAGGAGTTTTTCATCTTTTTCAAAATAGCCTTTACGGATGAGATCGATGAATCCGGCCATGGCTTTGCCGGTGTAAACCGGATCCATGAGGATACCTTCATATTGGGCGAGCATTTTGACGGCTTCCGCCATCTCGGGTGTGGGAAGAGAATAACCCGGCCCCACATACTCATCGAAACAGACAACCGTTGATCTGGGGATTTCCGATTGTACTCCCACGTGTGCGGCCGTCTTTTGGACCAGGCTATACACCATTTCCTCTTGCAAATCTTTTTTGCGGCTGACGTTGACACCGATCACCGGTATGTTGCTGTTGTTGCCGTAGAAACCCACCACAAGACCGGCATGGGTTCCGGTGCTTCCGCTGGCGCAGACAACGCGGTCGATATTCAATCCCATATCAAAGGTCTGGGCCAGGATTTCTTCAGCACCCGCCACGTAACCGGTGGCGCCCACAGGAGTGGACCCGCCGCCGGGGATGATATACGGTCTTCTTCCCTCCTTGATTAACTCGTCTGCAACCCCCTGCATGGCCGCCTTCATGTCGGACCCGCCCGGAACCACATCGATCTTTTCAACCCCGAGCAGTTGGAAAAGAAAATTGTTGCCGCTTGCCGCGGGATTGTATGAACCGGGCACCCGCTCTTCCAAAACGAGTTGACATTTCAGGCCTTCCTTTACGGCTGCTGCCAGCGTCAACCGGCAGTGGTTGGACTGCACCGCACCGCAGGTGATCAACGTGTCCGCTCCCTGTTCAAGAGCTTCTGCAACCAGGAATTCGAGTTTCCGGGTTTTGTTTCCGCCACCGGCAAGCCCCAGGAGATCGTCTCGCTTCATGTAGATTTCCGGACCGCCGAGATGTTCGGAAAGCCGGGATAGTTTTTCAATGGGTGTGAATCCTTCTGTGTATTTTCTTCTTGGAAATTTCGCCAGGTTCATTGTTTGCTCCTTTTATCCTTTTATTGAGTCCGGTAATTCCTTTAGAGCGGCCAGCAACTTATCCACATCTTCTTCCGTGTTGTAAAGGTGTGTGGAGACACGAACCCGCCCGACTCCGGCATACCCCCCCCAGATTCGAATCCCGCGATCGGCCAGCCACTCGGTAACTTCATGGATATGGTCGGTCATAAAGCAGACATTGCCGGCCCGCTCTTCAGGGTTTCTTGGGGTCATGATTTCATACCCTAATTCATTGAGTCCTTCCCAGAGTTTTCCGCTCAAATGGAGTACATGCTTTTCAATTGATGAAACTCCGATTTCAAGAATCCGATCCAGGGCGTTTTCCAGCATATAAACGCTGATGAAGCTGTGATTGGCCGGCTCGAATTTGCCGGCATCCGGTCGCAATTC
>CAYSUA010000774.1:0-2765 GCA_964433795.1 uncultured Desulfobacteraceae bacterium
AAAGGGGTCGCATATGTGGTCGAACCTAATGCGCTCGGTCAATACGGTTGACCACCAGATTCGCTATCTCAACAATCATGCGCACTGTATCTTCTTCAGCGTCATATCCGGAGATCGTTATCTGGAAGGCCCCCTGTTTGACATTCAAGTAGTAGTCTTTCAAAACGGCATCTTCTCCGATGGACAGTTTTTTTCCCGGCTGGTCGGTTTTTATCGACTGTATCCGTTTAGCAGCCTCCGGGGACTGCATTTCGAAGATTTCAAGATTGATGATCTTACTTTCACTTTTACGGTAGCTTGCCAGAATCGTCTGTTTGAAGCCTTCCTGCATATAAATCTCGGCACCGCCGTTAATGAGCAGATAAAGCTCCTGCCCGGCCGCCGCCTGCGGAGCCCCGTCGAGCTTCCAGTCCTTTAGCTGGGACTCCAGGGGAAGTAAACGATTAAGGGAATCGCTATCCGCGCTCTGCTCCCCGCAGAGCAGGGAGGGGGGGAAGACGAAGGATAGAAAAATAAAAAGAACGGCATAAAACATAAAGCCACTATGGGTTTTTTGTAGGCGTTTCATAGACTCCTCTGGCCTAAAGGGTGAGGGTTTTAATCTGTAGTTTCTTTGGGTCCATCTCTCCCAAGCCATGCCGGGCAGCCTTTTGGATCATCAGGACTTCCTCTGGCTTGAGGCCGAGGAGCTGACAGCAATACGCATCTATACTAACCGGGCTTAAAGACCCCACCACCGAGTCATGCCGTTTCAACGGCCCCGGCCCCCAAGGGCCGTTATCGGTGATGAAATTGGTGGCATCGGAGATACAAAGGTCCGGTTTTCTCACCAGGTTCAGATCGGCGATGCACTGTGACAGATGATCGATATCCTTGTACCATCCAAGTTTCAAGGTTCCGAAATGGAAATAGCTGTTGGTGGTAAAGGGGCAGAGTCCCATCATGTTTTTCAACGCACCCGTGAAATGGACACCTTTGTGATGCTTGGTGATGGAGATGTTGATGAAAGTATCGCAATCAAAAAGGGCTCTGCTTACCTTCGCATCTTCAAGCTTTACACCCCCCGGAATCTCCTTTTTTACATGACCGCCGCTTTCATAGGTCAAATCTTTTGTGAGTTCGGTCCGTTTCCTTGATAATTCGGTCCTACCCCAGTAGCCCCTGTGTGGATCTTTCAGGTACCGGATCTCTTTGGCTCCTGCGTCGTGGCACAATTGAATCGCGGCAAGCACGATGTCGGGATTTGCAGATGCGCCGAGGTTCTTGAACGGGGAGTTGACCAAGAGCCCGACCCGATCGCCCCTCTTTACAAAGGATTCGATCCCGCCCAATTGCTCGACCACTCTGATGGCACTTGCGAAATAGTCTTTCCCTTTAACGGCAACGACATCCGATGTTCCGGTTGCTGCCAGAGCCGGCTGCGGGCTTCCTTTGATGAATTTCCAGACAAGGCTCTCCCCCAATAGGGTACCCGCTCCCAGAAGTGTGGCTTTTTTGATAAACAATCGGCGGCCGAGTTTTTTCATGGTCTCCTCCCACGGGAATTTCTTGAAATGTTCGTTAATGGAACCACATGGAATTGGTTTGGGTTTTTTGCGTACGGGTTATTCTATCAATTGATGGGAGGAAGCTCAACCTTATTCATCAAAAACAGCAATGAGGACGTTGGTGAAATATTGACATTTCCGCTGATAGCGAAGAGAGCCGAAAAGGGGATCCCGAAAATCTTTGAATGTAAACAATTAAGATCCGACCCTCTTTTTTCATATGTGATGGAATATATGGATGTATTATCGCCTTACCGATGTGACGGTATTTAAAAAGAACAAAATGATTGCCAGAGCGCTGATCAAAGCCCCCCACAGGCGGAAATCCCAATTTAGAGACAGGTCGGCCACAACCCGGATCAATAACCCTAAATGCAAAAGAAAAAGATGGTGATAAAACCGGCGATTATAAGTAATTGATATTTTCAAGATTCCCGGAAAGATGATTGGTGCATGTCCAAAAATCATGGAGAAAGTAAATCCGATAAAAACCGTATGAAGATAGGCATCATAATAGGGCCCTGCCACTAACCGCCCAAAGATAACGGCGATTATTCCGCTAATTCCCAGCCAGAAATACCCTATCAATAAACAGGCAGCAATAAATTTCGTTAAGCCTTCCCGTTGAATGGTTCTCATTGCCAAATCATACAAGAATAACCAAACAGTTAAAAGAATCATTGATACCCCAAGTGTGAAAGTACCGACTTTCGGATAAAATAGGGATATAATAGCGGCTATAATTGACAGTATGACAATTCCAATGAAAAAATAATCACTTTCGGATTTGGGTGAAAGAAAGCGATTGAGTTCGATGCGTTCCCCGGCAATGGTGAAAACCAGAAAGCAGATCCACCATGGCACTATCTCAAAGACAAACAACCCGGAGAGAACCAGTGCATTTCCAATAAACCAGCAGAGCGCACCTAACGTCATGATATAGGTTGGAAAATCACGATGAGTCTTCAAAACGGTTAAAAAGATCGCTAAATAAAAAAAACTGCTGGCCGTCAAAATAGCCATCGGTATTGAAGATGAGGCCTCTATAACCAAAAGGCTGATTCCTCCGATTGCAGCAAGCAAGGGGGCTAGGTATCCCCATTTTTTTTCGGATCACCTCCAAAAGAGTTGGAGTCATTTGAAAGATGAAACAGTTGATCCCTAATGGCTGTGATTGAAAATATATATTTTAGCCGCAGACACACACAGACATACGCA
>CAYSUA010000775.1:0-2762 GCA_964433795.1 uncultured Desulfobacteraceae bacterium
CCATGAAAGTCTTCTACTGCTGTTCCCATAATGACATGGCCCTCGATTTCCGGTGCCGCCTGGAACTGCGGTACCAGACGATCCGTTATGGTGGCTGCGATCTGGGAGGCAATAAAATGCTGAGCCAGAGTCGTGTCCGGGTCCGTCTTGACGGTCTCGGCGAGTTTTTCCATGGCCGGTACCACCAAATCGAAGACAATCGTCTCAGGGGAGAGCCCGTCCTTAAGGGCTGAATCAATAATCTCAAGGGCTTTATCTCGGCGGGTGTCTATCAGGGCTTCAAAATAATCTACAAAAATCGATTCAATCATAATCCCTCCAATCGTCTACTGCTAAAATTGATTTGCAAAGAGCCGGAGCGGGTAGATCTTCTAAAGAATTTTCGCAGAGTTTTTAGTATTTACTGTCATCGAAATAAATCGATAAAAAAATTTAATAATAACAACACAATAGCGAAAGAAAGAATTGAATGTCAATAAATATCGAGGCTCAACCACGGATACAAATCGAATCAATACCTTAAATATTCAATTTTGATGAATTCGTAAAAAGTCGAATTCATCAAGTATTTAGTGTATTGTGTTTAGTATTTAGAGAAAAATAAACCATGTGATATCAGCTTGTTGGTGTGCTAAACACTAAACACCAAATACTAAACACTCTCGTAAAAAACTCGTTTTTCTAACTTTTTACGAGGCCATCAATATTACGAAATCGTTTTCAGCTGATCCACAAATTCAGGAAACAGCTTATACAGCGGATGATTCGAATCTTTGGGCAGCCCTCCGGTTTCTGAAAATACCGAAGTGGCTAAAAATGCATCGGCCATAGCAACAGCCGGGAAAATCCTGGAGGCGCCGGCCATGGGTCCGGAAAAAATCATATCGTGGTACATAAAGGAAGCGAGAGCCTCCAGCGCGGCATCGGCTGCAGCCCATCCCTTAAAGCCCCATAGATCTCTGGCCTGGGTCCACATATATGAACCGTTACTGGGTGCACTGGCAGCCGGTATACCCCATTTTTCCTTGATCATGCGGTTTGCAATCCCGCAAAGCGCTGTTGCAGGACCGTTCATCACCGAAGTGTCCACAAAGATACTATCAAAGTCGGCTCCGGCTTTTTCGATGGCATCCAGCAACCTCTGGGTGCCGGTGATACGTCCGCCGGGCATCTGGTCTTCCTGATCAAAGGCAACGAGCAGGACGTGCTTTACACCGATCTGTGAAATCTCTCGGATCTCGGTCTCGATATCTTTTTCCCAGACCGTCAGGCTGTTATAAAACATTCGATCCAGCAGGCCTTTCTCAGCACAATATGCCGCAGCTTCCAGTTTCGGTTTCAGCACCCAGGCATCGATGCAAAACGGCATGTCGGTCATTGATGTCACAAAATCGATGAATCGCTCAAATTCTTTTCCCGTGTTGGCGACAATATCGGCCATCCCCGGTACGCCGGTCTCTGAAACCAATTTATCCTGAGTTTTGAGAAGTTCTTCGGCCCGCTTTTCGTCAAAGCCTTCCTTCCGTTTTCCTTCAAACACCCGATCCCCTTTTTGGAATATGGAAGAACAGACAACGGTCGGGTACTCCCCGGGCTGTCCCCCGAACTTGGCCCCTCCGATCTCACAAACTTTTTGCGCTGTTTCAAATTTAAACATGGAACCTCCAATCGGTCATATTTCAAATCCCGCAACCGACAAGTCGTATCATGCGGCCTGCGGTTCACTGAACGCGACACAAAGCACGCATGACTAAATACTTTAGTATCATAATTTATTAGTCGATATCCGGCAGGATTGCTATAGTCCGTGGGATGATTTTTAAAGGAATTATGGTCTATTTTGAGGTGAGGATTCTATTCGAGAATGACTGTTTCAATCTGACCGACAACATTAAAATGTTTATCCCTTGTCAGTAATGTGCCCCCAACTTCCATACAGCTTGCCGCGATCCAGACATCATTAATAGGTATCTTTGTACCGTTTTTTTGCAAAGATAAATATATGGTCGCATATTTTCTGGCTACACTTGCATTCACATTTATCACGTCAACATTTAGAAGATCTATAAATTGCTTGAGGTTTTTTTCATTAAATCTCTGACGTTGCCCTTTCATGAATCCAAAATGGAGTTCTCCAATCACTACAGAAGGCAGATAGATTTGTTCGCCCTGGGTTGCCATATAATCGACTGTTTCTGCCACGCCTTCAGCGTAATCGCTGTAGATATTCGTATCCAGAACGAGCTTCAAGGCCAATCTCCTTCATTTATTTGATTAAATGCATCCAACGCGTTTCTCAAATCCTCTGCTTCTTCATGGGACAGCCAGCCTGCCAGTCGTCGAATCGTTTGTTCACGATTCTTTGAGATGCCCAACTTCTCATCAACGGCTTCAATAATATAGGCAGATTTTGTTTTTCCGGCCTTTTTGGATGCTATTTTAATCATTTTCTCTTTCTCAGGGGATATTCTCAGGCTTAGGGGCATTTCGATTTCACCTCCTTTTTGTATCGCATCATGTAATAATTGTATTGCGTCGGGAACAAATAGTCAACCCAAAAAGACCCTGCACGTCATGAAACAACCGCTACCTTTGCAAGGGATTCGATTCGGTGATTATCGTTACTATTTCTCCTGATCTGATTTAGCTGGATATCCGAATACCCGATAAGGACCTCAGGTTTCAAAGGGCATTATTTCTGAAGTATTATTTTCTTATGTGGCCACTTTAATTATGTATTGAGATTTAATTCCTCTCTAATT
>CAYSUA010000776.1:0-2758 GCA_964433795.1 uncultured Desulfobacteraceae bacterium
GTTTCCAATTCACGGATGAGGATTTTTGTTCCCCGCAAGCGGGATCTTCGACAAGTCAAGGAAATCAAGCTCTTGCGCGGAGACGTAGCGTGCTACGTCGCACAAGCGAGAGCGCCGATTGACGCTGAGATTGGGCAAAAAGACCATTCGTGGATGGAAACTATCTAAAGTTTCGCACTTACCCTTATGGGTCCGTGTCAATTCTATGGTGCGAAACGTGAGTAGGTATGTTAAAATTTCCATAAACGAGTATAAACTAAAAAATTATTCGGAGCCCACAGATGAATTTTCAAAAAACAATATGTCTCGCACTCGGGTTGCTGAGTCTGCTCTGGTCCATGGGATGCGAGAAAGATACCCCCAAAGGCACCCCTGCGGAGACAGTTAAAATCGGTGTGATCTATCCTTTTTCCGGACACAGTGCGTCGAGCGGTAAAGATTTGAAAGCCGCCATTGAGCTTGCGGCTGAAATAATTAATCAATCTTTTGACCTTTCAATTCCGTTGGCCGGCGAAAAGGGTCTATCCGCCCATGGAAATGCTGCGATTGAAATCGTATTTAAGGATTCTCAAAGTGACGAAACAAAAGCGCGGCAGCTTGTGGAGGAACTCGTTCAAAAAGAAAATGTAACAGCGGTATTGGGCTGTTACAACAGCTCCGTTACTGCAGCGGCCAGCGAGCAGGCGGAGGTATTGAAAATCCCTTTCCTCAACCCGGAATCTACCTCACCGATCCTAACCCAGAGGGGACTCAAATGGTTTTTCAGGACGACGCCGGATGACAGTATGTTTGCGCAGAATTTCTTTGCTTTTTTTTCGGATCTAAATAAAGAGTTGAATATTGAGCTGCCCAAACGCCTTATTCTCGTTTATGAAAACCGGCTTTGGGGGACCAGCGTTGCCAGGGCGGAGAAAAAGCTTGCCATGAAACATGAATACCGGATTGTTGAAGATATTCCTTATGACTCCAAGGATAAATCATATGAAACAGAGTTAAAAAACATTAAGGCCGCATTGCCGGGTGTTATTTTGCAATCATCATATGGTGATGATGCCGTATTGTTGATGAAAGGTTATAAAGAAAAACAGATCAATCCCACTGCGATTCTGGCCATGAATGCCGGCTTCATAAGCCCCTCTTTTCTTGAAAATTTAGGGATGGATGGTGAATATATTTTCAGCCGGGAAGTGTGGGCCCTGGATATTGGACGAAAAAAACCTCTGGTGTCGACCATAAACAATCTATTCAAAGAACGATTTAACCATAACATGAATGGAAATTCAGCCCGTGCTTTCACCGGTCTGATCGTTTTAGCGGATGCGATCAATCGATCGGAAACCCTTGAACCGGAAAAAATCAGAGAAGCACTCCTGAATACATACATCAAGAGTGAGCAGCTGATTATGCCGTGGGACAGTGTTGTTTTCGACCCTGATACCGGGCAGAATATCGGTGGAAAAGGCATTATCGTTCAAATTCAAAAAGGAGAATACCGAACGGTATGGCCAAGGAATCTCTCGGAGAATCCCATCATATGGCCCATGCCTTCCTGGTCGGAAAGAGGTGGGAGGGGTTAAAGATGCTCACGAAACTGGCAGATATTCTGAAAGGCGGCGTAGCAAGGAAAATCGTATTTCTGCTGTTTGCATTCGGAATCGTTCCGCTTGGTATTCTGGCATTTGTTTTCTTTTCTTTCTATTACGAGGGGCAAAAGCAGAACATCATCGATGTACAGAAAGAAATTGGTGAACGTGTTTCCACAAACATTTCCGCCTATCTGGATAAAACCTCCAGGCAAATTCAACTTTTTGCCAGTACGATCACTTTACATAGCCACAGCAAAAAAGAGCTTCAAAACCTGTCCTATGCATTGCTGGACCGAGTCATCGAGTTTGACGAAATAACCGTTGCCGATCTGAAAGGAAACGAAATCAGTAAGGTTTCCCGCTACTATACATTCAGACCGTTTGAACTCGGGAAGATTGGATTTACCGCACCCTTTCAACGTGCCATGGAAGGTAGAATACACGTCAGTCAAGTGGAAATATCCAAGTTCAGCAGATTCCCTCTTGTTCGAATTACCGCACCCGCTATTGATGAAAGGGAACAAATTACCGGATTGGTGGTGGTCGGTGTAAATATCGTCAAGATGTGGGACTTCATTTCCAAATACAGTATCGGAGAAAATCGCTACGCATATATTGTCGATCCGAAGGGATTTCTTATTGCCTATCAAGATTTATCTTCTGTTTTAGAGAAAAGAGACCTTAAAAGCATTCAGGGTGTCGGCAATCTGTTGAATGGTGAAATCGGAGTTTTCGAGTATCGCGGTCTTATCGGTGAACGTGTCATTGGTACCAACGCACTGATACCTTTGACCCAATGGGGAGTAATTGTTGAAGAGCCGGTGAAGGTTGCATATAAAGATTTATATATGCTGTCGGCGGTTTTTCTAACCATCTTTATCATTACCGTTTTGTTAGCCCTCTTTTTGGGTTTACGCTTCAGCTACAAGCAGATCATTCGGCCCATCAATCTTTTTCAGAAAGAGGCGGAAGCCATTGCAAAAGGTGAATTCGGTCACAAAATAGATCTGAAAAGTACTGACGAGCTAGGGCAACTGGCTGAAAGCTTCAACCGGATGGCAGACGATCTGAATCATACGACGGTTTCCCGCGATTTGCTGGTTCAGGAAATTTCTGAACGAAAAAAGACCGAAGAAGCATTACAGAAAAGCGAAGCAACCCTAAAGAGCATT
>CAYSUA010000777.1:0-2755 GCA_964433795.1 uncultured Desulfobacteraceae bacterium
TTTGACAGTGCTTGAGGGAATTGGAGGGGACGAACAGATCGATTGGGTTAAACTGAGAACGCTGGACAGCCTGATCATCGCTTCCGGGTTAACAAACGCTGTTGACCGAATCGTATCCAATGATGATCATTTCCGGCAGGCAATCCCCCGCCATCTGCTTCTTTCATTCAAGTCTTAAACGTAGAAGGGCATATACAAAAAAGCTTGTCATGCCTCTGAAATCGAAGGTTTCTTGCCTTTGCGGAAGCCGATAGAGAAATAGACGACCGGGCCGATAAACGGAACCAGCGTAATAAACCCCCACAGCGCTTTTTTTTCGATACCGCCGAAATCCTTCCGTGCGATATCGATAATAGCCCAGCAGGTGGCCAGAAAAAAGACAACGCCGGTCCCGATGATAACCGCTACTTCGCTCAAGCCGATTCCTTCAGCAGTTTGGAAATCTTGAAAATCGCATTCACGTAATAATCGCTGCGATTATAGTACCAGATGACTTTATGCTTGGCTTTCTTGTCTATATTCGGTCGCCATCCGTGACATTTCAAATAATTGGCTACACTGGCGATGGCATCTGCATGGGTAAAGAGATTCACGCGGCCGTCCGTATTTCCGTCCGTGGCATACGCCATAATGCTGCTGGGCATAAACTGTGCGATCCCCAGAGCGCCGGCATAAGATCCCCGAACCTCGACCGGATCGATATTTTCGCGATACGAATATTTCAGAAATGCCGTAAGCTCCGCATACGCCCATTTGGTTTTCCGAGCGACCCATCGATCGTATCGATCCCGTTTGACGTTGTGTGATTTTGAAACTTTCTGCCAAAAAAATTCCTTCACTGCCGGGTCCGACAACGCTGCCATGGTCGAAAGGATATTCAACACGGAGCTTCTTCCGATTCCGGTTCCGAGCCGTGTTTCAACCAGGATAATGGCGGTGATGACCTCTTTGTCCACTCCATAGTTACGCTCGGCATCCAGAAGTTCTGTTTTATGCTGGTCCATATATTTCCTGGCCTTACGGATGGATTTTCGGGAAGTAAACTGATCATAATTCAGTTTTGCTTCGGTGTGCCTGAAAAAACGGGACACCCCTCTGACATCAAAGGAAACCTGTGAATGATTATAGAGGTCGTTTATATTATTTTGGTCAAAGCCGTCTGCTACCAGCTGCTCCTGAAGCATCTTGAAATAATTATTTCCATCAGCCCGGATCGTTTGGGAAAATCCGAATGTGACGATTAAAACGGACAGAATCAGGATGTATGATGTCGCTTTCAAATTAATGATCCGCATTTAGCATTCCTATAGTAGAATTATGGATAGATTCTGATATTCAGACGTTAATTAGCAGCACTCCCTTTACGTACGTATAATGATGACCCTGAGGGTCGTTTTGTCTCTCACAGAGCGCACGGAGGCACCGAGTATATTTGATACGAATTCCTGAGAGGGGAATTCAGATCAATCTGCCATCCCGCTGGCGCGGGAAACCGAAATCTATTCAACCGTACAAATGGGTCTGGCTTAAACCGTATCCTCCAGCGGAGGTGGGCTGATGCGGCACTGCGAGTTCGCGTGACCCTGAACACAATCGATGGTTTAAGATGTCGGTTAAAGTGACATACCACAGGCAAACATATAGAATCCAGTTTTTTTTCGATCTTAAGAAAAGGTCACATTCCTTGATTATGGTATTCCGAAATGTTAGAAAGTGCCCATCCACAAATGGTCATTTTGCCCAATTTCGGCGTCAGGCTCAAATTTTAATCCTCGAAATACGATATTGTATTCCTGTGGTTAAAATCATCGCCTTTCTTGAACTTGAACAAAATTCATCATTTCTGGATGGACACTTGAAAATTGGCGAATGTGAATGAATGTAAAAAATTATAGGTTCTGCTTTTGAAATCATTAAAAACCGTCTTCACCTGTCAGAGTTGCGGGTATCAGACCCCCAAGTGGATGGGAAAATGCCCGGATTGCAATTCATGGCACACGTTCGTTGAAGAAACCCTTGCCGCCCGACCCGCAGGTGGAACTTCCCGCAGCATCAGCAGTGCGCAAAGCCAGCCGATTCCCATCGACTCCGTTGAAATCGAACAGGAAACGAGGCTGCTAACCGAAATCCAGGAACTCGACAGGGTTTTGGGCGGCGGCCTGGTTTCGGGTACGCTGGTTTTGGTCGGTGGCGATCCGGGCATCGGAAAATCGACCCTGATGCTCCAGGCGCTTTACGCCATCTCAATCAAAGGGCTAAAAGTTCTTTATGTTTCCGGTGAGGAATCGGTTCGGCAGCTGAAACTCCGAAGCAAACGGCTCGATACCATTTCTTCGGATCTTCTGGTGGTATCGGAAATCGATCTCGAGGCGATCCTTGCAATGGTAAACAAGGTTAAGCCCCAGGTGCTGGTGATCGATTCGATCCAGACCATGTACAGCAGCGATCTGAGTTCCGCTCCCGGCAGTGTCAGTCAAGTGCGCGAATCGGCCACCCGGCTGATGCTCATGGCGAAAAAGACAGGGGTCCCCACCTTTTTGGTAGGGCACGTCACCAAAGACGGCGCCATCGCAGGCCCCAGACTCCTGGAGCACATGGTGGACACGGTACTCTATTTTGAAGGCGACCGGAACCATGTGTTCCGCATACTGAGGGCCGTAAAAAACCGGTTCGGGTCCACAAACGAAATCGGCGTATTCGAGATGAAGGAAAATGGTTTAGACGAGGTGGCCAACCCCTCTGCCATCTTTCTTTC
>CAYSUA010000778.1:0-2754 GCA_964433795.1 uncultured Desulfobacteraceae bacterium
CCGAAGATACCGTTGCCAATACCATTGAGCACCCCCGCTGTTAGGAACCGTTTAGCCGGTGATGAAATCGTATGTGGGATGTATGACGATAGGTCGATCGTGTCTGGTTCCTCCTGATGACCTGAGTTTCCCGTTCCTCAATAAAAGGCTGAATCACGTCTCATACTCACAACATGTGACCGCAGGACAGATTTCATATACGATACCGGCTCAGCTTGAGGCATGAAGGTCGAGACCCCCGAGGGATTCAGCCTATTCGGTGAGCCACTTTACAACCCGGTGAGCTACCCTGACCCCGAGCACAAGCAGCTAGTCAAGTTCAACAAGGCGTACGCCGAGTGGGAGGAGGCCCCAGAAGACCGGGAGAGGATACTCTGGCTCGGAAGGCAGCACGCATACGTTGGCAGGTACAGGGACGCCATACACATCTTCACAGAGGGGCTGAAAAAGTTCCCGGACGACCCCGAGTTCCTCAGGCACAGGGCCCACAGGTTCCTGAGCCTCCGCATGTTCGAGTACTCCATCGCCGACTCGGAGAGGGCGGCCGATATCATGCTCAAGAAGCCCGACTTCATGGAGCCAAGCGGCCTGGCAGGTGCGGAGGAGACCACCGAGTACACGTTCTTCACCAACGTGTACTACCACCTAGGCCTCGCCTACATGATGAAGGGAGACCTCATCAACGCAAGCAAGGCGTTCCACGACCTCCTCGCCGTTGCCGTCAACGACGACCACATCATCATGTCGGTCTATTGGAACTACATCATACTCAAGAGGCTGAGCAACGAGGAGGACGCGAAAGAGGCCCTCAGCCACGTCAAGCCGGGCATGAATACTCCCGTCAGCGGCGGGTACTACGAATGCCTCAAGATGTACAAGGGAGAGATAGAGCCCGAGGACATAATCAGCGGCGACGAGGACCAGCTGAGCCTGGTCACATCAGGGTTCGGCGTAGCAAACGAGTACAGGTTCAGGGGAGAGTACGACAAGTACATCGGTCTACTGGAAAAAGTGCTTGAGACTAACGCGTGGAGCGGCTTCGGCTACCTGTCTGCCGAGGTTGATATGAAAAGGATAAAGGGCTAGTTAAACTTCGACCTCAGGGACATCGTCGTAGAAGATGTTCCTGGTTCCGTCCAAGAATATCTCCCACATCTTCAGCCCCTCCTTCAAGGTCTCACGCCCGGAACCAGTCAGCTCGTAGTTGACCCTGTCACGTCCACCGACCTTGGACTTGTGGCTCACTATGAGCCCCTCCTTCTCAAGGTCGCGTAGCAGCGGGTAGATGCTGCCAGGCGTGATACTGCAGCACTGGTCGCTCTTGGTCTCGATCTCCTTGTTGATACCGTAACCGTGCACGGGACCGTTCCTAAGGACGCTGAGTACTATGAGCTTGCTCAGACCCAGCATGAAGCTCTTCTCCCAGTACGTGCTTTTAGACAAATCGGGCATCTCCAGATTGATAAAAAGAGGAGTGGACGGAACTTATGTGTTCTGCTCTCCTCCATTGAGCAAAACCGCAAACTCCGCCACGGTCGGATAGCTGCCCGAGTGGACGAGCTCCGAGTCCAGGAAAACCAGGGGTAGCAGAGAGCCGGACTCAAGGGCTGCCCTGACGTGCTCAGGGGCCTGATCAGCCATGACGCTCCTGGTGAACTCGTGTCCCCCATGAACTTTTTTCACCTTCTCCCAGACCTGGGCCTGCTCCCTGACCCGCTTCATCAGCACCATCCTGTCGGACATCGACACGCTGCACCCGCAGCCCCCCGCCATGTGGTTTTCCAGTACCAGTTCTACCTTCATTTTCATTCCTCCTAGATCAGCACGTTGAACAGATAACCGGTCACTATCGCCCCGACTATCACCATCCCCACGAAGAACCCGATGTACTTGCGCTTGAACATCCCCGAGAGCATGATGATCTCGGGCGGGCTCAGCGCCGCCGCCGTGATGAGGAACGCTATCAGCGCTCCCATGCTGACCCCCTTTGTTGAGAGGGATAGCACGATGGGGATCATCGGGACTATGCCCACGTACAGGGGCACGCCTATCAGTGCCGCCAACGGCACCGCGTAAATGCTTGAGCCGCCCAGATAGTTAGCCAGCAGTGTCTCAGGCAGGTAACCGTGGATTACCGCGCCTATCCCAGCTCCTAAAACCACGAAGAAGAAAAGCTTCCTCAGGAATCTGACCGAGTAGAGCGCGGCCCTTTTCGCCTTAACCATGAAACCTTCGGCCTGCACTTCCTCTGCCTCATCGCAGCCGCAGGAAGCCTCGGCTGGACCGGTCGGGATGGCGAACAGTGTCGCCTCCTCCCGGACCTGGTCGTCCCATTTCTGGGTGTGGACGAAGTACCCCGCCATCAACGCAATCAACGTACCCGCCAAGGCAAACGCGATTCCAAACTTGTAGCCAAACATGGGGCCAAGGATGAGCAACGCGACCTCAATGGGGTAGGGCGATGCTATGAGGAAGGTTGTAAGTATGCCGATTGGTAGCCCGGCAGCTACCATCCCCCCCAAAACGGGGATCGAGCTGCAGCTACAGAAAGGGGTTATGAACCCGAAGACGGCGGCCGAGGCAATGATTGAGGAAGCCAGTCAAGTTCAATCAAGTAAAGATTAAGGAAAAAGTGACCAGTATGCAGTACCCAGAACTCAGGATGCGGAGGCTACGAGCCACCCACAAGCTAAGGGACATGGTCAGGGAGACCTCCCTGAGCGTCAACGATTTCATCTACCCCCTCTTCGTCAA
>CAYSUA010000779.1:0-2749 GCA_964433795.1 uncultured Desulfobacteraceae bacterium
TGGTGGCTTTAGCGGAGCCAACCACAAAGAATAGCGAAAATAAGCCCATGATTAAAGCCGTAATTAAATTCCTTTTCATGACTATACACCTCCTTTGCCCTAGCCTGACATGTGACGACCCCAAGAATGTGTTTTCTAAAGCATTTCATTCACAAATTGAAAAATGATTGAGATGGTTTGTGGGTGATTAAAACGGGGTGCTATTTCTGCAATCGCAATATATCAACGGGACAGAGGTTTTTCACTGGTTAGATTTCGGATACAGAATTTCGTTAGCACCCGGTCTATACTGGTACCACTGCTTTGGATTAGGTATTTCTGTTTAAATTTTTGTTGACCATAGATTAAACCAAAAGTCAATACTGAATTATCAGGTATAAAATGGGTAGGAAAATTACGTATGATACAATGTGGCACGATGATTACTATTTCATTTGGTAATCGCAAATACTTGAGGTTACTGGAAAGTAACGATAT
Source organism: uncultured Desulfobacteraceae bacterium (assembly GCA_964433795.1). Classification (GTDB taxonomy): domain Bacteria; phylum Desulfobacterota; class Desulfobacteria; order Desulfobacterales; family SURF-15; genus DUZK01. The sequence continues at coordinate 478 of CAYSUA010000779.1, forward strand.
CGATACGATAGCGTAACCCAGGCATACTGCGATCAGGCCCCATTTATGCGAACACTCATTCTCTCAATTCTTGAGCAAAAGGGGGGCATTCCTTGAGATTTTATAAGTAAATTTGTTCTTTGCTCAGCATTTTTTCGTACTCATTCCGCCGTTTTTGGACATCCGCAATCTCTGATGTTTCGGCTACCGGAACGTCCCACCATGACTCGTAGCCCGGAACTCCTGCCTCCCGATCTACTTCAACCGCAATCACCGTGGTCCTGTTGATCCCTTTTGCATCCTCAAGCGCCCGGATCAGGTCCTGCCGGTTTTTCGGGCGAAGCACAGCCGCTCCCAGACTTTCCGCATTTGCTCCCAGGTCCGTCGGTATAAACTCCCCGTCCAGACGACCGGATTCAGGATTTCGCATCCGGAACGCCGTTCCAAAGCCTCCGCTGCCCACTAATTCAGAGAGGCCGGCGATGCTGGCAAACCCACGGTTATCCAAGAGTACCACCGTCAGCTTGCAGTCCTCCTGAATGGAGGTCATGATCTCCTGAGCCATCATCAAGTACGACCCGTCGCCAACCATCACGTAGACTTCTCTGCTCGGGTCGGCCATTTTAATCCCTATTCCCCCAGCGATTTCGTAGCCCATACACGAGTATCCGAATTCGATGTGGTATCCCTTAGAGTCTCGCGTCCGCCAGAGCTTATGCAAATCTCCCGGCAGAGTGCCGGCCGCACTGACAACCACATCCCGAGGGCCAGACATTTCGTTCACCGCTCCGATCACCTCTCCCTGGCTGATTAAAGGCTGGTTTCCCAAGCCGTAGATCCGGTCCACCTCTGCATTCCATTCCTTCTGAAATCGATTCACCCGCTCGCTCAAATCCACGGTAACCCGAAAACCGACTGTGGCCTCTGCCAGTTCCTCCAGGACCATACGCGCATCCCCTGCTAGGGGTAGCGCCGCATGCTTGGCTGCATCGAATTCTGCCACATTGATTCCAATAAATCGCACGTCAGGGTTTCGGAACGCGGTCTTTGACGCTGTGGTAAAATCACTGAACCGTGTTCCAACGGCAATTACCAGGTCCGCCTCTTGTGCCAGGATGTTTGCCCCGGGGGTACCTGTCACGCCAATTGATCCCAGCGCACAGGGGTGGTCGTAACGCAGCGATCCCTTGCCTGCCTGCGTTTCCCCCACGGGAATTCCCGTTTCCTCCACAAACGCCGCCAGAGCATCCAGAGCTTCGCTGTAGTGCGCACCGCCGCCTGCGATCAGAATCGCTTTCCGGCTCTCCCTGATCCAGCCCGCAGCCTTTGCGAGCAATTCACGATCCGGCCGGATCCGTGGAATCGTCCATATCCGTTTTTTAAACAGCACCTCTGGGTAATCATAAGCTTCGGACTGAGTGTCCTGCGGCAGCGCCAAAGTAACCGCCCCTGTTTCGGCAGGCGATGCAAGCACCCGCATGGCCTCAGGCAGCGCCGTTACTGCCTGCTCCGGCCGGTAGAGCCTGTCCCAGTACCGGGACACCGGCTTCAAGCAGTCGTTTACCGAAATGTCCTGTGACATCGGCGATTCCAGCTGCTGCAGCACCGGGGCAACGTTGCGTCGGGCGAAGATATCCCCCGCCAGCAACAATACCGGTAGCCGGTTGATGGTTGCCGTAGCAGCACCCGTCACCATATTCGTCGCCCCGGGTCCGATGGACGATGAGCAGGCAAAGGTCCCCAACCGGTTCTTCATCTTCGCATAGGCAATGGCGGTGTGCACCATTGCCTGCTCGTTTCGCGTTTGATAGTATCGGAAGTCATCAGCGGTTTGATGCAGCGCCTGACCGATTCCCGCCACGCTTCCGTGACCGAAAATTCCAAACATACCACCAAAGAACGCGTGTTCCACACCGTCCCGTGCCACGAATTGCGCCTTCAGAAACTGCACAATTGCCTGGGCCATTGTCAACCGTTGCGTTTTCATTGTAACCTCCTCCTGTTTTTCGCTGCTTGTTCTTTAGGGAATTCGATCGAGGATCAGATCTTAATGTTTTACTGTTTATCTATCAAGTAGATATAGTTACAACCCGAAGGGTATCGCTGAATAGCGATTTCGATACGTTACTTTGAACCTCGGTCAGGTTACCGGCACAAGCTCGGATTTTCAATCAAAATGTGCCACTTCAGCATGAAAGCAATAGTCGGCAAATCCTGGTGTCAATCCTGTGATAAGAAAATTTATGTTGCGACTATACCTAACCATTTAAAATTATTAGAAGATTCGGCGTGA
>CAYSUA010000780.1:0-2720 GCA_964433795.1 uncultured Desulfobacteraceae bacterium
CGCATCAACAATATGCACAGCAGCAAAGACCCCAGCATCAGAAGATAGGTTGAGAAATAACTTCCTGTTTTGTCGTGGAGAAATCCTCCAAGCCAGGGGGATGTAGCACCGCTCAACGAAATCCCGAATATAATCGTGCCCTGGATCGAACCGAAATGTCTTCCCATAAAGAGATCCGCTAGGGTTGTGAAGAACACCGGAGCGGCAGCACCCATACCCGAACCGAAAAACACCGCGTACAAAAAACCCATCCAGGGACGGGACGGATCTTTGACAAAAAACAGTACAAATACGGCCACCGCACAAAGCAGGCACCCGGTGTTGAAGACGATTTCCCGCCCCACACGATCCGAGGAAAAGCTGAATAGAGTACCCAGCACAAAGGCAATACCGAAAATGCTGTAGATATTGGCCGCCAGCATGGGGCTGTATCCCGCATCCAGGAAAAAGTAGATCTGATGCGCGATCGCGATATACTCGGCGATCCCAAGATGGCAAAATCCGATAAAAAAAAGCAGCCAATACTGATTCGTTTTTATTGCCCCTGCCAGTGTCCAGGTTTTTTCCGACCACTTCCGCTCCGGACCGTCCGGCATCTCGGCTGCAACTGAGTTCTCTGGATTACCGGACGACACCGGTGAAGGTATCGCGGCCTCCGGCGAATCATCCATACTATTATGCCTGCGCTGCATGAAGAGGGCGCAAAGGGGAACGATAATGGCGATGGCGGAACCGCCGATAATGATATAAGCGGTTTTCCATCCAAAGGTGGAAATGAGAAACTGGGCAAGCGTTGCATAGACAAGGCTGCTGCCAAACCCGGCGGTCATAACGCCGAAGGGAAGACCCCGATTATTTGCAAACCAACTCGATAAAATGGTGGTCAACGGGGTCCATCCCACCAGGCTGAGACCAACGGCCACCATAACACCATAGAAAATATAAAATCCCCATTGGGTGGTGGCCTGACTGCACAGGGCAATTCCTCCTCCCAGAATTACTGCCCCTATGGGCAGTATCACCCGTGGATTGAAGCGATCCACCAGACCGCCGGCCAAAGGTGCAGAAAGCCCGTAGACAATAATGCTGATGGAAAATATCAGGGCGGTGTTTCCTCTCTGCCAGCCGAACTCCTCGACAATGGTGGGATAAAATACAGAGAAGCAGTTCCTGATGGCATAACCCAGGACCAGTGTAATAAATGCAACGACAAGTACAACCCAGCGGTAAGAGTTGGTATCCGGTTTGTTCATAACCGTTTATTTCTGCCCGGAAAGCGCGCATTGCATAATTGTACCCATATGCGGCCAGACACTCGCTTTGAGATTGCTCAGGATCTGCTGCAGGTGGTCACAGTCGTGGTAGGCCCATTCATAGACAAAATCTGCGACCCGAAACTCACCGTGGGGCGGATATTCGCCGGATCGCTCAAGATCCTCTGGGCTGAGTGCCATAACCAGTTCTACACAGGTTTCCCTTTGCCCCTCAAGTTTATCGATGAGATCGAATCCATTGCGTTCATGGTCGCGCCTTTGGGCGGCAATTTCATCGGCATTCACCGCATGAATTTGATAATGCTCAGCCTCCAGCATCCCTTTAATGCGTATCATAAATGCCTGACGATCCGCTTCGATCAGATGCCCCACCACCTCGTTAATGCACCACTCCCCCGGTGCCGGACGCCAAACCAGGACTTCCTGATCCACATCACGCAACAGCGCTCTCAATGTCTGCGGTGTTGCCCGCAGGATAGATGCAACCTGTGATAATTCCATCTTATTACCTTATCCTAAAAAGCCTAATGAAAGATGTGCTGTAATCAATATTCGAAAACCGGAATCGCCTTTTTATCCTGTTATTGTCAATAATTCAATATGTGACAACCGTATCGCTATTACCCGATTTCCATTATTATCCATTTTAATTTGACAGAAGGGACTTTTGCCATTATAAGAATAAAAGAAAATAAGAATGTAAGGAAATAAGAATATGCTTGCCAAAGTGACATCAAAAAATCAGATCACCATTCCCAAAAAAATCATCGATCAGGTGCCGGATACGAAATATTTCGAAGTGGAATTCAAAGACGGCATAATCGTACTCAAACCGCTCCGGGTGTATGAAACTGATGTGGGAAAGATTCGTTCCAAGATCAAACGGCTCGGGTTGAAACCGAACAGTGTCCGTGAAGCGGTCGGGTGGGCACGGAAGAGATGATATCGGTTGTCATCGATACGAATGTGTTGGTTTCCGCCCTTCTCTTCGGCGGAACCCCGGGAAAGCTCATCCCGTTGTGGAAATCAGGAAAGATTCAGTCTCATGTGTCTCAGGAGATGGTTGATGAATTTCTGCGAGTTTTGACTTACCCAAAATTCGAACTCACCGAAAACGAGATCCACTACCTGCTCTATGTCGAAGTTCTGCCGTTTTGCAAAGTTGCATCTCTAAAATCGAGACCTGTCATCATCAACAAAGATCCCTCAGACGACATGTTTCTGATCTGCTCAAAAGCTGCACAAGCTAAAGCGCTGATTTCCGGAGATCAACACCTGCTAGCACTTAAATCCTTTGGAAATACATCCATCCTTACACCAAAACAGTTTCTCAATGAGTTTCAGAAAACCCTTGTTTAACTTCATCGACAAGAATATCTTGTATTTTGTGAAAATACAGCAAGTTCGTTTTGAGGTGAATCCGATGAAAACGACAGTCACAGCCCG
>CAYSUA010000781.1:0-2714 GCA_964433795.1 uncultured Desulfobacteraceae bacterium
GGATGTTATCCAATGCCACCATGCTCATCGGATACCACAAATATCCTCATACCGATACCTATGAAAGAGGTGTCGAAGCTGCGGATCTGATTACGCGTATTGTTGAAGAAGCTGTTTCCCCCAATTTTGCCATCGAACAACCCCCTATCCTCCCCCCTTGCAGTACCTGCAATACGGAATCGGGGCTTTATCGATCCCTTTGGAAAGAAGCGCTGAGACCGGACCGCTCTGCTAAAATCCTTTCAACATCACTTTTTGCCGGATTTCCCCATGCCGATCATCCGAATTCCGGAATTTCGGTTCTGACATATGCTATGGATCCTGATACGGCTGAAACCGAAGTCCATCATTTATCTGACATCCTGTGGAAACACCGAAGAGAATTTTTATATTCCCCCACCTCCATCCCGGATGCCGTTAAACAGGCCGTGTCGATCGCAGAAAAGCCAGTGATTATCTCCGATATGTCGGACAACCCCGGGGGCGGCAGTGCAAACGACGGTGTCGAAATATTAAAAGAATTAATCCTGCAAAGTGTAAAAAATGCAGCCATCGCTGCAGTATATGATCCGGAAGTTGTGAAAACCGCACATGATGCCGGCATTGGGGCGGATATCGAAATAACCCTCGGTGCCAAAACTGATGATCTTCATGGCACTCCAATTAAAAGCAATGCCTTGGTCGAAAACCTTGTGGACGGCCGTTTTCAATACAAGGGCCCCATGACTCACGGGGCATGGGGTAATTTAGGTCCCACTGCGGTTTTCAATATAAACGGGATTCTCGTCATTGTGACGAGTGAGCGTATCCAGGCCAGGGATCCGGAAATATTTCGTGTATGCGGTATCGAACCAACTGAAATGGATATACTGGTGGTAAAGTCATCCGTGCACTTTAGGGCCGGATTTAAAAGCATTGCAGAGAAAATCATCGTTGCGGACGGTCCCGGGTTGACCGCAGCGGATTTAACATTATTGCCCTATAAACGGATCCGCCGACCCATGTTTCCCATAGATGATATTTAGGTTTCCCGTCAACCGGTATACCGATTCGCGCATATATCAATAAATATCATGGCCTCACTTTCATCGTCGGCCCAGCTTGTTTTTTCGGGTGAATTCTATTCTGTCATCAGACGCATCGTTCGGTTTGAAAGTATGAAACTCTGCGCATCCATTTTTTGTTTGACATTTTCAATGGGTTTGGTAGCTGTATATACATCTAGATCGGTCCCTTTTTAAAAGTATCGATTCATCAATAGGAGGGCAACTATCGAAATCATCGCGCTTGATATGATGGTTGGACCGACTGGCACCCTGAAGGGATTTCGCTGAAATTGAAAACATAGAAAGAAGATATTCCGTTGAAAATAGTAAATTCGCTAAATCCGATCCCCAAGTATATGCAAATTGCTGCCTGGCTGAGAAAACTTATCCAGTCGGTAGTCGGTCGGTTTTTTCGTCATCTATTTACTATCCATCTATAACAGCAAATACATAAACATCGTAAATCGATATGGAAGGAGGATAAGATGATAATTGGTGTTTTGAAAGAAATAAAAACCAAGGAGAACCGGGTTGCCATGACACCGGCGGGCGTTGAAATGATGGTCGACCACAAGCACACGGTCAATGTGGAAACAACAGCCGGTGTTGGTTCCGGTTTTTCGGACGAAGCGTATGCAGAGGCCGGGGCAACCATTATGGATTCAGCTCAAGAAATCTACCAAAAATGCGAAATGATCATGAAAGTCAAAGAACCGCTTCCGGTTGAATATTCGATGATTCGCAAGGGGCAGATTCTTTTCACTTATTTTCATTTTGCCGCCTCTCAAGAGCTGACCAGTGCCGTTATGGAGGCAAACTGTATTGCAGTGGCCTATGAAACGGTGGAAAAAGCCAACGGTTCCCTGCCGTTGCTCACCCCCATGAGCGAGGTGGCCGGCAGAATGGCTATCCAGCAAGGCGCCAAATACTTGGAAAAGACATACGGCGGCAACGGTATTCTTCTCAGCGGTGTGCCGGGAGTGGATCCGGGTACTGTAGTGGTCATTGGCGGTGGAATCGTGGGTACAAACGCCGCCAAGATGGCCTGCGGAATGGGCGCCAAGGTATATCTTCTTGACACCAACCTCGAGCGTCTGCGGTATCTCAGTGATGTCATGCCAAAAAACTGCTTTCCCATCATGTCCAGTCCGGCAACCCTTCGAAGATTGCTGGCGGAAGCCGATCTTGTGGTTGGCGCTGTACTTATCCCGGGTGCGATGGCTCCTAAACTTATAACCCGCGACTTGTTGGGATACATGAAAAAAGGGTCGGTAATCGTGGATGTCGCCATCGATCAGGGCGGATGCGTTGAAACCGCAAAACCAACCACCCATGATGACCCGATCTATGAAGTAGACGGCATCATCCATTACTGCGTGGCCAATATGCCCGGTGCGGTTTCCATGACCTCAACGATTGCCCTAACCAACGCCACACTCCCGTATGCACTGGAACTTGCGGACAAAGGCTATAAAAAAGCCGCTCAGGAGAATCCGGAACTGGCGAAAGGGATAAATATTATTGAAGGGAAAATTACATACAAAGGTGTTGCCGATGCTTTTGATCTGGAACATGAACCCCTGAATTCCATATTGTAATTCTTAAATTAAAACTGATGGCCTCGTAAAAAGTTAGAAAAACGAGTTTTTTACGAGAGTGTTTAGTATT
>CAYSUA010000782.1:0-2697 GCA_964433795.1 uncultured Desulfobacteraceae bacterium
GTCAATTTGGGTCGAGAGATCGATCTATTAAAACCCTTAGGAATCAAAATTGCTGTCATCTGTAATAGCTCTCTTCTATTGCACCAAGATGTATGTGAGGAACTACTTAAAGCAGACCTGGTTTCATTGAAGATTGATTCTGCAATTCCAAGGGCCTGGCAGTTGATAAATCGACCCATCGAATCTCTGCGGCTTCCCGAAATTTTAGATGGGGCTCTTGAATTCGCAAAAACATATAATGGGAAACTCGTGACAGAGACGATGCTTATCAGGCATGTCAATCACTATGAAAATCAAATAATCGAGATAGCCGATTTCTTAGCTGAGGCTAAACCGTTTAAAGCATATCTGTCGATCCCCATAAGACCGCCTGCCCTTAAGTGGGTGCAAGCTCCCAGGGCGAATGCAGTCAATCGAGCATATCAGATTCTCAAAGAACGTATTGATTGCGTTGAATATTTAATCGGTTATGAAGGAAACGAGTTCTGTTCCACCGGCCATATCGAGCAAGACCTATTGAGTATTACCGCCGTACATCCGTTAAGAGAAGACGCTGTTGACAACCTCTTGGCTCATGCGCAGACAGGATGGGATGTTGTTCACAAGTTAATAAATGAAGATCTGATTATTAAGGAACAATATGAAGGAAGTACTTTCTATTTGAGGAAGATGCCCTAATCATGGATAATGAATGGGATAGATCCTGAAACTATCACGATATATCGAATAGGGAGGTGCACCATGTATAAGACTATATTAGTGCCGTTAGACGGATCAGAACGGGCAGAGGCCATATTGCCGCATGTGGAGGAACTCGCGAAATCGATCGCAGCAAAGGTTATCTTTCTTCAAGTGCTCGAGTCAGCTCCGTCTGTAGTTGGACCTGAAGTTGCTTACCTAGATCAATATCAAAAAATGATGGATCAATTAACAGAAGAGTCAGAAAAGTATCTTAAGGGGTTGGAAGAAGAATTTTCAGAAAAACGCATCAAAGCGGATATATGTGTTGCCCAGGGACCGATTGTTGAACGAATCATCGATGTCGCAGGCAGTGAAGACGCGGATCTGATCGCCATTGCCAGTCACGGTAGAACCGGATTATCCAGGGCGTTTTACGGCAGTGTAGCAGCCGGTGTATTGCACCGGATCGATCGACCGTTGTTGATTATCCGATCGGTTTAACCGACTATCGCGTAAATTCCGACCCTTTATTCGTAACATAGGAAAAGGAGGTTATCTATGCATTTTATTACTTTATCAAGAGAACTCGGATCAAATGGGGGAAAAGTAGCAAAAAAGGTAGCCGACCGACTCGGCTATCGGCTTATCGATACCGCCGCTATTGATGAAAGAGCACAGGAAATGGGATTCTTAAAGAGTGTTGCCGAGATAGATGAAAAAGCGCCTTCATTTCTTAAGCGCGTCTTTACACAGCAACCGAATATAAACCTTGCCCGGTTAAAATCGATTATTTATGAATTTGGGAAGCAAGGAGATACGGTGTTTGTAGGCCGCGGTGGTCATATACTGCTGAAGAATTTTGGATGCGCATTACATATACGTGTTACAGCCTCTCTTGAAACCCGTATTCGGAATTTGGTGGAACGGGGTTATGAAAAGAAATCTATTGAACAGGTCATCGAGATGAGCGACCGTGATAGAAGCGGTTTTATGCGATTCGCCTTTGGTGTGGATTGGAATGATCCGCGAATCTACGATTTGGTTTTGAATACGGATAAACTCGGGATCGATGCTGCTGCCGAGGCGGTGATCTCCGTGGCACAATCCGGTAATATAAAGGACTGTTCCAGAGAATCTCTTGAAACACTTGGAAGGTATGCACTAGCCAGCAGGGCGGAAGCGGCTATTGTGGAAGCCGGGGTATCTTACGCGATCAATACTACCGTACTTGTTTCGGTGGAAGAACCCGGAAAAGTTCAGTTATCCGGGTTTGTTTACGATGAGGGGTCTAAGGTTAGAGCCGAAGAAATCGTAAAGGAGATCAACGGGATAGAAGGGATTGTAAATCAGATCCAAGTACTGCCACCGAGCACATACACGTAACACGGAATAGATCATTTGCTGTATCTCTTACCCTGATAGTTGTTCATCACACTTCATCAAACCCATAAAGTGGAAAGGAGGAGAGATGAAAAAACGACTTCTTAATTATGAAACGTTGCTTGAGGTTACCAAGGCCATTTCTCATTCAAAGGACCCTGAAGAAGTGGTGCTTATGACTGTCGAGAGTATAAAGACGGCTCTGGAAGTCAAAGGATGTACAGTATTTCTCATCAATCGAAACACCAATGACCTGGAAGTCGCCGCCTCGTATGGTCTAAGCAACGAATATATAGACAAGGGTCCGATCAGTGCATTGCGCTCAATCGCCCAGTCTTTGCATGATGGACCGGTGGCGATCTACGATGTCAGCGATGATCCGAGAATTCAGTATCCTGAAGCGGCAATAAAAGAGGGAATTGCTTCCATCCTATCGGTACCCATAGTGGCAAGTGGATACTTAATAGGCGCTTTGCGGGTATACACCGCTGAACCGTGGGAGTTTACATTTGAGGACGTGAATTTCGTCCAAGCTATGGCCTATATGGCCGGAATGGCAATAGATATGGCTAAACACTATAACAGGAGTTTCAGAGATAAACGGCCCCAGTGGCCGCGAGGCCGCATCCAACGCGG
>CAYSUA010000783.1:0-2696 GCA_964433795.1 uncultured Desulfobacteraceae bacterium
TTGCTACATCGGGTTCTTCCTGATAGCGCAACGATTGATAAAACGCTATTCTATGATATATTTGCAAGCCTAATCCACCAAATATTCAATATATGTAATGGCTATCAACGGTGTTAGAGCGTGGTCGGCTCGCGACATATGTTGGAGTAGTCTAAGGTTGATAACGTAAAGTTGAGACGCGGAAAATGCGCCGGCATTTTCCCATCGAATTCGAACGAATTGTTAGCGGAAAACAATTTCTCCGGAGATAATCCTTCCAACCGTTCAATCCGTTCTTTTTTTATATTCACGTATCTTGTCTGTCAGCATGGGAACGATTTGATTCAGGTCGCCTATAAAGGTCACATCGGAGGCGGAAACAATCGGGGCTTTCCTGTCGGTATTTATGGCAATGATGTATTTCGATTTCGATATTCCGGCCAGATGTTGTAGGGATCCTGAAATGCCGCAGGCGATATATAAATCGGGTTGGACCGTTATTCCCGTCTGGCCGATCTGGTGATCCTCACCGATCCAGCCTTCTTCTACGGCTGCTCGTGATGCACCTAACTCGGCTCCCAGTTCGTCAGACAGGGTTTCCAGGATTTTAAATCCCTGTTGATTGTTCATCCCGTGACCGCCGGTAACGATGATCTCGGCATCTTCTAATTTCACATGTTTCTTGGTTGATGCCATGATGTCCCGAATATGAATGATAAAATCATTTTCATCCAGATCAATTTTCATCACTTCTTTGGTACCGATTTTATCCGGATCGCGGGGATATTTCTTCATCACACCCGGGCGGACCGTGGCCATTTGCGGGCGGTTGTCGGGGCATGCGATGGTTGCCATCATATTGCCGCCAAAGGCTGGTTTGGTCTGCAGCAAGATCCCTTCATCTTTGCATATTTCCAAGGCTGTACAATCCGCGGTCAAGCCGGTTCGAAGTCTGCTGGCAATACGCGGGGCAAGATCCCGCCCTTGCGCAGTGGCGCCGAACAGAAGAATTTCCGGTTTTTTTACCCCGGCAATTTGCACGATAGCCTTGGTGTAAATATCCGTTCGATACATCTTGAAGGGTTCATCGTTCACGACGATCACGTGGTTTGCACCGTAAGCGATCAATTCTTCAGCCATATCGCCCAATTCATAGTCGATCAGTATTGCTGTTACGAGCTGGTCTTTGCCCTGCCGCGAAAACTCATCGGCCAGCCCCCGTGCCTTTCCCAGTAGTTCCAGCGAAACCTTTGAAGCGGTCTGGTTGTCATGCTCGATGAAAACATGAATCCCCTTGAATAGGGCGACATCCATGCAAAGTCTTCCCTGAAAATCTTCGAAAGTGATCGCACCAAACTCGCAGGTATCGATACACGCTCCGCAATATGTACAATCGGGAAGCAAGACCGCTTTCTCTTCCTGCATGCTTATTGCTGTATAGGGACACGCCACGACACAGAGTTTACATCCCGTGCACTTTTCTTCATGAACTATAACAGGCATATTCGATCCTTCTCCCACACCCTCCATTCGGCCGGGTGAAGCCGTAGGTCTCAAAGTGACAGCCTTATAATTTAAGGAGGGCCTTCTCCAAAATGAAATCCAGGATATCCTCAGCACTATTCGCCGCAGGTTTTTCGACCACAATTCCATCACGGCTGTGACTATGAACGAATGTCTTTCTAACCCATGTAGGCGACCCGTTAAGGCCGATTCGTATCGGATTCAGTTTCAAATCTTCCTTGGACCAGGTTGCGACCGCCTTGTCTCGATAGGCTTTCAGGACCTTGTTCATATGCTTATATCGAGGTTTGTTGATCCGTTTTGAGACCGTAATCAGTGCCGGCGTTTTCATCTCGATAACCCGGGTGACACTGTCGAAATTGCTCTTCACGGTCACCAGATTCCCCTGAATGTTGATCTCCTCAGCATGGGTGGCCTGTGGCAGATCCAGCCATTCGGCAAGCTGTGGACCCACTTGTCCGGTCTCGCCATCTATGGTCTGACTTCCACAGAGGATCAGGTCGTATTTTTCTATTTTTTTTATCGCCATGGATAGCGTGTAGCTCGTTGCCAGGGTATCCGCCCCGGCAAAGGCCCTGTCGCTCACAAGAATCGCCCTGTCTACGCCCATTGAAAGTGCCTCCCTCAGGGTGCTTTCGGCCTGAAGGGGACCCATGGATAAAACCGTGACCTCTCCATCAACACACCTTTTTTTTAGCTGGAGTGCTTCCTCGATGGCATTTTTATCTTCCGGATTGATAATACTGGAGACACCCTCCCGAATAAGCGCACCTGTTTTCGGATCGATTTTCACTTCATGGGTATCGGGGACTTGTTTTACTGTTACAATTATATTCATTTAAAAACCTCAGAGGAGTCCTTTCTTATCGTTTTGACGAGACGATTAACAGCCTATAGCCCGTGAGATCACAATCCGAAGTATCTCGGATGTCCCTTCACCGATTTGCAGAAGCCGTTGATCCCGATAAAAACGCTCCACATCGTAATCTTTGAACAATCCATATCCCCCATGTATCTGAACGGCTTCATCAGCTACCTCCCTTGCGATTTCACTGCAATAAAGTTTGCTCATGGCGGCCTCTTTGCCAAAGGGACGCTTATTTTCAGCCAGCCAGCAGGCCTTGTACAAAAGGTTTCTTGCCAGTTCGATCTTCAATTCCATATCCGCCAACTTGAAGGCAATGGCCTGTTGT
>CAYSUA010000784.1:0-2686 GCA_964433795.1 uncultured Desulfobacteraceae bacterium
TGTTTCTTTGTATAATTTTGCTCTTCGGTGTGTCCACTATTTTGAGAACCTTCACTCTTCCCGGACAATACGTTCGCCAATCTGCCAGTAAGTCTGCACTCTGATATTATCTACGGCTTGATAGGCTCTGCCTTTGCCCTGGGCAATGATGCTTTGAAGCTCATTAAGGAGGCTCTGGTAGTCTTTATCTTTTGGAACCAGGTCTTTAGTGGAAAGTTTTTTTGACATAATTTTTTGGCTATTGGTTATAGTTTTATGCTAGCATGGAAACAAAATTCATCTAATTCAGGAAACGCCTCTCTTGGTTTATTGACACTATGCGTTTCTATTTTGTCGGTTCCACCATGGCATCCTGCACCCGCATTCTTGCAGATTTAATGGGCGCCTCATCCGGCCAGCCGAAGGCGATATGGGTGTCCATCCGCAAGTATTTGGGAAGCCCCAGATGTTTCCGAAGCTTGTCGGCCTGCTTCTTTGAATGGGTCAGCCACACCCCCCCCAAACCGAGGGCATGTGCCATGAGAAGCATGTGGTCGGCAGCTGCCGCGGTGTCAAAATAGATATTTTGCGGGGATCGATCCGGAAATCCCATCCATTCATATATTCTCATATCCTGGCATATCACAATTTTCACCGGCGGTACCGGCACATCGGCTTTAATCAACAACATGGCCGCTTTGTCCTTGTCATCCAACACAAGGAATCGCTGGCATTGCATGTTGCATGCATTCGGGGCCGCCAGTCCGGCTTCGATGATTCTACGGACCATCTTTTTTGGAACCCTCTTTTTTTTCCATTGCCGGATGGATCTCCTGGCAAACAACAGGTTGTCGACGGTTTCGAGATCTTTTTCTTTAAACGGTTCCGGCACCTTTTCTTTATGGTCAGGGAGGGCACCGGATTGGATCGTATCCACAAGGTCCAGGTATCCAACGGTCCATCGAATGTCCGGATCCCTCATGGATAGCTTCCGTTCCTTCCAGACATCCACCAGGATCCGAACCTCATTTCCGAAATCCTTTGGTGGTTTTCTGTTGCCGTTAAGAATCTGGTACGAAAACGCTTCGATGGTATGGTGGGTGCGCTCGTGAATAAGAGAACGGAGAATATTTTTTTCAAGCGATAAGAGATTTTTTCTCGTGAGTTCCAGGCCTTTGATCCTATATTTTTCAACCATTGACGAATCCTCCTTTTATTAATCAGATTGAACCAGCCGGTTTTGCGCTTTTAGTCGATCTTTAATAAAAGCGGGCAGTTCAAGGGCGTCCAGACACGCCTCGGTTTGCCGCCCCGTCTCTCTGTCCCACCTGTGACAGTCATAGTACTCGTTCAGCATGGTTTCCCATTTTTCTTTGTCCAGACACTCTCCCTTAAAGGGTCCTTGGGATACGGAAGATCTGAAAAGCCGTTCCGGCGGGAGATCGTCTTTTCTGCTGAATTCCGCGTGCAGGGTATTAAACGCTTTTTCAATATTTACGATCTTTTCTCCGATTTTAAGCAGTTCATCTTCATGAATCTTCAGTCCGGTTGCTCCATACAGGAGATCGGACATGTCCTTGGGGCCTATCAGGTGTATGTCCCGCCAATAGGTCGTAAAATAGCAGAGGCCAAGCGCGTCAACCACGGCCTTGAACGCTTCAAACCATGCCACCAGTTTTGCCTTGCCCTCATATGAGCCCGGATCGTCCGCATTCGAAACCCCCCACAATTTCCGGGATATCTCCGGGGGAATGGTTTTTTGCTCTGTATTGGGAGCGCCCCTGAGATGCCCGGCTCCTCGCGTGCTGGTAACAATACCAAGGGCCCACCCTTTATGGGTTCTAATGCAACTCTCGTTGATGGGAGCGCCTTTGATGTGCATGGCATATTCTTCTGATTTCCGGCCGAACTTCTTTGCCGCCGCCAGCACGCCCCCGGCTAGCAAATCACCTATGCCCTGTCTCAGGGATATCTTTTTTATCAGGGCCAGCGCCGCTTCCCCGTTTCCCCAGTTGAACTTAAATCCCTCGGTATCCTGTTCAGATAGCAGGCCATTTTCAAAGCATTCAAAGGTCCATCCCAGTGCAGCCCCGGTTCCGTCCACATCCAATCCCAAATCGTTGCACAGGAAGTTTGCGTTTAAAACCACCTGCGGATTGTCAATGTCCAGGTTGGAACTGAAAGCGCGAACCGTGTTGGCCTGAATTCCCTCCGTATGTCTGCCCTTGTTTTCACCATCAGGGATTTCATACAATTGACTGCAATAGACCGGGCAGTTAAAACAAGCGAGCTTATTTATTTCATACGGCTTGAAAACAGGCGCCTTGACGTTTTTGCTTTTCTCTTTTGACCAGAATTCATCTTGAAGATTTCGGGTGCCCTGGGGTCCGGAATGAGTCGGCCCGCCTGCAGCGGCAAGAAGATGGGTTCCGCCTTCTCTCATTTTTTCAATGTCTGGAGAACTGTCGATTCGGTTTCTGATATCGGCCGCTGTCTCCTTTAAGAAAGCCGGATGGGCAATCGGAATTTTCCCGGAGCCGCGCACGGCGATGGCTTTCAAATTCTTTGAGCCCATCACCGCGCCGCACCCGCTGAACCCTGCAGCGCGCCCCTCATCGACGATGATGCAGGCAAATGCAACGAGATTTTCGCCGGCCGGTCCGATGGATGCCATCCGAACCCGGGGATCATTCAGCTCTTCTCTGAT
>CAYSUA010000785.1:0-2666 GCA_964433795.1 uncultured Desulfobacteraceae bacterium
CATGCATTTTAGTTCCTCCTTTCTGAGTTTGGGGTTGGTCAATTGAATTTGGTCCGCAATAAATCGCCGGTTTTGTTGCTTAAATATGTGCCGGTCCCACCTTCGATGGTAGGATTGGGTAGAGAAGCGCTTTTACTCATTGAGATTGGCAAAGAATGTGCCAGGGGGGTCGATGTAGGATATAAATCGCGTTAAGGAGCTGAAATTATATGTTATATTTACGTGGTAAGGATATTCATATTTGAAGATACGAAACAAGTGTGTTTCAAATTGTGACAACTTGGTTGCCGATTATTTGCGTTAAATATGAAAAATCATGATATTTTGGTTCGTTAGCAGGTGACAACTCCATTGCCTTTTATTGGCAATCACGATGTCAATCATGAATGGAAGCGGGGTGTACCTGTAAATTCAAAGAAATAAAGGCAGGAAATAGAGGGGTTATTATTTATCAGAAGAAGTGAAGCCATATCTTTGCAGCTTTTTTGATAGACCGTACCGACTCATTCCCAGGGCTTTTGCTGTCCTTGATTTATTGCCCTGATGCTTTTCCAGCATCTGCTTGAGAAGGTCCTTTTCCAGCGTTTCAACCATTTGCTTGAGCGTGCCCTGTGTTTCCGGTTTTGGATGGCCAACTTCAAAACGGTTTCGTATTTTGTCCGACAGATGCGGCAAGCGGATGGGTTTTCCGTTCTCTGCCATTGCAATGGCCCTCTCGATCTCGTTTTCCAGTTCCCTAACATTGCCCGAGAAGGGGTAAGCTTCTAATTGCCGCATCGCTTCCCGGTTGATTCCGGTAATGAATTTATTATGTTTTTCATTATATTTCCTGATGAAATGATTGACGAGGATCGGGATATCGCCGGTTCTCTCACGCAGCGGAGGGAGTTTGACCGTAAACACATTGAGACGGTAATATAGATCTTCCCGAAATCCTCCTTCTTTTACAAAAGCTTCCAGATCTTTATTGGTCGCTGAGATTATTCGGACATTCACCATTTTACTATAGTCGGATCCCAGCGGTTTGATTTCCCCTTCCTGCAACACCCTGAGCAGACTGGTCTGCATCGAGGGTGACATCTCGGCTACCTCATCCAGGAAAATGGTTCCGCCGTGGGCGGTCTCGAAAAGACCTTTCTTATCAGAAACGGCGCCGGTAAACGCTCCGCGCTTATGACCGAAAAGCTCGCTTGCCAGAAGTGTATCCGGGATGCCGC
Organism: uncultured Desulfobacteraceae bacterium; assembly: GCA_964433795.1. Classification (GTDB taxonomy): domain Bacteria; phylum Desulfobacterota; class Desulfobacteria; order Desulfobacterales; family SURF-15; genus DUZK01. The sequence continues at coordinate 1,218 of CAYSUA010000785.1, forward strand.
CGCAATTTTGAGAAACAAACGGTTTGTCTTTTCGGGGACTATTGTGGTGAAAAGACCTGGCAATAAGCTCTTTTCCGGTCCCGGTTTCCCCTTCGATCAATACGGTAATGTCGGAATCGATTATCTTCTCGCAGAGTTTGAACACCTCCAGCATGGCGTCGCTGTTTCCGATGATCTGGTCGATTCGATACCGCTTTTCGATGGCCTGCCGAAGACGCAGGTTTTCCTCTTGAGCTTGTTTCAGTAAACTGTCTTTTTCTCTGTCTGTGATTTGTAAATCCTTGTAAGCCTCATCCAAGTCACCATACATTCTGGCATTATCTAAGGCCAGAGCCATTATGGGTGCTATTGTCGAAAGCAACGAGAGGTCCTTGTCATTAAAAGTACCCGATTTTTTGTTAAGGGCTTCCAGTACGCCGATTGTTTTTTCTTTCTTTTGAAGGGGTACTGCGATCATCGATTGGGTACGGCACTCTGTTTCGTCATCGATTTTCTTGAAATGCCGAGGGTCTTTGTCGATATCCAAAATCAATTCAGGTTCACCGCTGGAAAACACACTGCCGGCGATCCCCTGGTTTGTCGGAAAACGAAATTCCTTCAAATTCGGTGCATCCCCGAGACGTTCATCTTCCAACCAGCGGAATATGAACTCATCTTCATAGGCATCGTGCAAAATTACGGACACCGCTTCAGCATTCAGCAATCTCTTAATCAAACCGACGATATGTACAATCAGATTATCAATGTCCAAGTGCTGATATAAGGATTGGCTGACATTCAGAAGGACATCGAGCATTTCACTTTCATCAATAATGGTGGACCTAGCATCTTGTTGATCGCCTGGTATTGCCATTGTCTCGGCTCCATTTGCGAATTGAATGTGGAAGGGGGTTAGATACTCATTTTATAGTTTAGAGTCTTTTTTTTAACTCTGAACCTTTAACATTGAACCTTTTAACCTAGAAACATATATCATAGTAAGTAAATAATTGCCACTTTCGTTGCTATTGAGTTGTCAACTTTGTTTTCAACCTCTAACTTACCTTAATTATATGTCTTTTTAAGTATAACCGAATCAATGTAAACCAAGTTGTCATTTTTCAATTTAAATATGGCAACTGTTTTTACACATCTATGTAAAAAAATTAAAAATATTATCAATAATTATAGTATGTTGCGATCTGATTTCACATATTATGCTTCAGCATAAATAGTTTGGCATCACCCTTGCTAATAATCTTTTTCAAAAGCGTTCATGTACTGATTTGAATTGAACCGAGTTTGGGAAGGAGGTGATATGAAATGAGGTGACGACCAGTGAAAAACAAAATTTATTTTCTATTCATGCTGTCCATATTGTTTACATCTTGTGCTCCGATCGCATCGGATTATCGAAGAGAGGGCTTCAATTTTTTACAGAAATCGTTTGAGTCCATTCAAACAGCCAAG
>CAYSUA010000786.1:0-2664 GCA_964433795.1 uncultured Desulfobacteraceae bacterium
ATCCGAAGTGTTCTCCGAGAATACACCCGCCGGCCACGTTCAGATCGGTGATCCGTATACCCAGAAGAAAATGCACGACTTTTTACTGGAAGCAAGAGATGAAGGCTTGATCCGGTTTAGCACCGATAACGGCGGCGGTGGATTGTCTTCTTCGGTGGGAGAGTCTGCCCGATTTTCTAATGGATGCGAAATCCAGCTTGAAAGGGTTCCTCTCAAATATGAAGGGTTGGATCAATGGGAGATTTGGGTTTCAGAATCCCAGGAACGGATGACCGTGGCGATTCACCCATCGGACCTGGATCGATTCATGGAACTGTCCCGAAAGCATGCGGTGGAAAGTACGGTGATCGGAAAATACACCGATTCCGGCAAGCTCCATATCACCTATAACGGAAATACCTGTGCGTATATGGACATGGATTTTATGCAGTCGGGCTTTCCCCAGTGGGAGTTTGAAGCCGAGTGGCTGCCGCCTGAACGACGGGGCTTTTTCGAACCGGTGCTGAAAATACCGGCAAATTTAAACCGGGTGCTTTTGGATTTGATATCCCGACCCAATATCTGCTCTAAAGAGTGGGTTTGCCGTCAATACGACCACGAGGTGCAGGGAACCAGTGTCATCAAACCCATGACGGGTGCTGAACGGGACATCCACAGCGATGCGGCTGTTATTCGCCCGGTTTTGAATTCGGACAAAGGACTCGCTTTTTCCCAGGCTTTATTGCCCTTGTATTCGGTAATCGATGCGTATCATATGACCGCTTGTACCATCGATGAGGCCGTTCGCAGAGTTCTTGCCGTGGGAGGCGATTTCAATCATATCGGTGGTGTGGATAATTTCTGCTGGCCGAATATTCAATACCATCCGGTTGATAATCCGGACGGGAAATTCAAGGCTGCCCAGTTGGTTCGGTCGTGCCGGGCGCTGCGGGATATCTGCCTCTCATACGGAATTCCGCTGCTCTCCGGAAAGGACAGCATGTATGTGGACGGCTATCTGTCGGGTAGTTACGGGGAAGTCCATAAAATTTCAGCCCTTGAAACGATTCAGTTTTCAGCCACATCGGTCATTCAAAACATCGGAAAGTGTCTCACCCTGGACAGCAAGGTTGCTGGGGATCTGGTGTATATACTGGGGATTACCCGTAACGAACTGGGCGCTTCCGAATACTACGAGCATTTCGGTTATGCGGGGTTGAATATTCCCAAGGTAATTCCCGAAGAATTCTCTAAACTCTATACCGCGCTGGGTCAAGCCGTTCAGGAAGATCTGATGGCCTCCGTGCATGGGATTTATCGGGGAGGATTGGGCATTCATCTGGCCATAGCGGCCATGGGCGGAAACCTGGGAATGGCCATAGATCTCAATACGGTTCCCATGGCGGATATCGAGCGGAACGACACCTTGCTGTTTTCAGAGTCGGCCGGACGCTTTATCGTTACCATTGATCCTGAATGCAAAGACCGATTTGAAGCGGTTTTTCAGGGACTGCCCTGCGCCTGTATCGGCCGTGTGACCGAGACCGCCGATTTGACGGTTCAAGGGTTAAATGGCGAGTCGATTCTCTCTCTGGCGGTGTCGGAACTAAAAGCGGCCTGGAAACGTCCTTTTGGAGATTTGATATGAACGAAGGCGAAGTCAACGTATTGGTCTTGGCAGGTTACGGGTTGAATTGTGACTTTGAAACGGAATATGCATTTAAGCTGGCCGGAGCCGAAGCCAGTCGGGTTCATATCAATTCATTAATCGACGGATCCGTGGTTTTGGATGATTTCCAGATCATGGTATTCATCGGTGGATTTGGGTGGGGCGACGATCACGGGGCAGGGGTTATACAAGCCATCCGAATGAGAACGAATCTTGGCGATCAGCTTCTGAGGTTCGCAGAGCGGGGGAATTTGATTTTAGGTATCTGCAACGGATTTCAAGCGCTCGTCAATTTAGGGCTTCTACCCGGATTTGATCAGGACTACCGGACCCGGTCCGTTGCATTGACCTATAACGACTGCGGCAATTTCAGAAACGACTGGGTGATGTTAAAAGTCAATAATGATTCTCCCTGCGTTTTTACCAAAGGCATAGACGTAATAGACCTGCCTGTGCGGCACGGAGAAGGTAAATTTTATTCCGACCCACACACCATCGAACGGCTCTTCAGTACCGATCAAGTCGCGGTGCAGTATGCAATGCCGGACGGAAATCCAGCACAGCAGCAATTCCCCTATAATCCCAACGGATCGGTTCAGGATATTGCCGGTATCTGTGATCCCACAGGGAGAATTTTCGGACTTATGCCGCATCCGGAAGCATTTAACCACCCCACCAATCATCCGGATTGGACTCGAATAAAAGAGCGATTAAAACGGGAGGGTGCGGGCTTCGATACCGGTCCGACTCTCGGAATCCGAATGCTTCAAAACGGCGTCGAGTTTATTCGAAACAGCCGACCCCTTTAAAAATGTAAAAATCGAGATTTGACCTTACAAGAATCATAAGTGGGATTTAATTAAATCGGGCACTTACCATTTCCGTTTTCAGGTTGAATATACCGGTATAAATCGCAATTAGAGAGTTTTCATGATTTCAAATGGAAATCATACTTATAATAGACCTTATCATCGTAATGGAAAAATGCGCCATAATTTTCATTTAACAGGTAAGTT
>CAYSUA010000787.1:0-2662 GCA_964433795.1 uncultured Desulfobacteraceae bacterium
ACAGTGGAAAACACCGCCGAAGGCGCAAAGGTGTTTGAAGACTTTGCTGGTGAACGCTGGGTTGCGCATACCAACCATCATTTGGACTTGGACGTCTCGACGCTTAAGGCTAAAGCGGTCTCCAAAACGGTCGAGCGTTTGGTGGCATTGGAGGAGATGTTGAAGGGCAAGGCTGGTGAGGTTGATGCGGGGCGTGCAAAGGAAATTTTTCAGACGAAGCCGGTATTGAAGAACTTTGTCACCGATCCGGGCTTCCCGACGATGGAGAGCATTGTGATCGAACTGATACCTGGCAACCCGCGTATACACGTGTCGCCAGGGCCACCCGATAGCAACCGCTACTCGACGTTTGATTTCAAGCAGGGTTACGTGGCGACTGAAAAGTAACCGGACGTGTTTATGGAAGTAGAAGAAAAAAGAAGACAACCGCGGTGGGCAAAGTCGCCCCGATCCTCCGGTTAACCGGAGGATCGGGGCCCTAAGGAAAGGAGCAACAAAAAAACAGCCTTGACATTTCACTGATTACATAGTGTAAGATATTTTATAACCTACCAAAATCCTTCAGATTATCAGACTTTGTTACGTATAGCATGCAGTTACCAATGCCCCACCATTAAGAGAAAATCTGCCTTTTACGGTTGGCTCTATGCCTGCCTTAACAGGACACGGCGTTGCATTCTCCGCACAGCAATTCTTTTAGATTTTCAATAATGTACAGAACCATTTTTCTCCCTTTTGCAATTACACTGAAAGCTATATATACTATGCATAGGTTAAGCGGTTCAGCGTTCAGGGTTGAAAAACTCTAATCAGCCACTATCAAAGGATTTTTGTCTTCAATTTGGCTCCAAGACCGTCTCACCCAACGGGTAATCGTGACGATTTTCGGACTTGAACAAAGAAAATGAACATAAGAAAAGGCATAGACAGAATATCCTTCGCAATAGCTATAATAGTTCTGATACCTGGATTCTATTATGGCCGCATAATCACTAAGGAGACATTTAAAACAGTATTGTCTCAAGGATATACAGAAGTTTTACCCCTCAATCCGAAAAAGATATATAGAAATTCTCCTCCAATATATAAATATCCACCGACTTGGCAATCATTAACGGGTGGAATTGTGATTGCCCTTTCAGGATTCTTTGTTGTGCTGTTCGTCATTCGTGGAACAGCAAGATTTTCCATTTGGATTAAAGAAGGCTTCAAATAGTAAAAAAAGTATTGAGAGTGAAAATACAGGAAGTTGAAGAGAAGCAGCGGAAACACCAGCGCTTCTAATGTTTGAAGCTTCTCTCTCCGGTATACACCATGGTTGCGTCGGCCTCATTGCAGGCTTCGATGGACTGGTAGTCGTTTCCCGATCCGCCGGGTTGAATGACCGCCGTCACCCCTTCCCTGAGACCCACATCCACCCCGTCCCGAAACGGGAAGAAAGCGTCACTGATCATGGCGGACCCGATCAATCCGCCTTTTTCATTTGATACCCGGGCATCTATCTCCGATTTTCGATCTTGATCCTTTAGGTCATTGTAAGAGATGCCGTGACCTTCGAAACAGTACCGGTCCGCTATTTTTCGATAGGCCTTGTCTCTTGCGATTTCAGCAACGCCGACTCTGTCCTGCTCCCCGGTTCCGATACCGACAGTGACTTGGTCTTTCACATAGATCACGGAATTGGAAGTAATGCCCGATTCCACCAACCAGCCGAAAATCATATCATCATACTCTTTTTCCGTCGGTTCCCGTTGAATCCGGTACTGAGTGCCTTTGTAATCGCATTCAGCCAATTGCAGGTCTTCTTTTCTCCGGGCGGATGGCACAAAAGACCATTGGGCAATAATTCCTCCGTCGATGAGGCTTTTTAAATCGATGAACCGCTTGCCCACAAATTCGTGAAGACGCCCGATGTTATTGATACGGACGACACGAAGGTTTTTCTTCTTGGCAAAAAGATCCATTACCCCATCCTCAAACTCCGGCGCCACCACAACCTCAGCGTACTGGTTAAAGACGGCTTCTGCGGTCGTCTTGTCCACGGATCGGTTCATGGCAATACACCCCCCAAAGGCGGCCACACGATCTGCCATGTATGCCTTGTTGTAAGCATCCTCGAGTGTGTCGGAACGGGCGACGCCGCACGGGTTGTTGTGTTTTACAATGACCACTGTCGGGCGATCTTCAAAGTATCTTAGAATATTCAATGCATTGTCCGCATCGGTGAGATTAGTCTTCCCGGGATGCTTTCCGGACTGGAGCAATTCGATATCCGATACCAGGTATTGACCCGCCTGGATGGTCTCGGTTTCACCCAATACCAGGTTTCCATTCGTCAGCCTAAACAAAGCAGCTTCCTGCCCGGGATTTTCGCCATACCGGAGTCCTTTCTCAACATCGTCTATCCGCCATAGGACCTTTTCATATAAAAGCGTTTGACGATGATCCGATTGAATGAAACTGATTTCCATTTTATCAGGGAAGTGGTCATCTACGATTGTGCGGTACATTTTCTTTAAGTCGGTAGTCATATACTGTCCTTTCATTAATATTCAGTATCAGGTTAGGGGTTTACGGTTATAAGTGTTCTCTTCGCCTCTCACCCCTGACCTCTTACCTCTAACCCTCATTTTTTTATTGTTTCCTTGCCTTAATGAGTGAT
>CAYSUA010000788.1:0-2652 GCA_964433795.1 uncultured Desulfobacteraceae bacterium
GCCTTTTCTTCACATACCGGGCAAGCTTTACCGCATTTTCAACCGCCTCTGCGCCACTGTTGGTAAACATGGTCATTTTGTCAAAGTCACCCGGGGTGATCTCGTTCAGCTTTTCCGCCAGGCTCACATAGGTGTCATACATGGCAACATGGAAGCAGGTATGGATATACTTGTCTGCCTGGTCCTTGATTGCCGCCACTACTTTCGGATGGCAATGCCCGACGTTGTTGACCCCGATACCTCCGGCAAAATCGATGAGCTCACGGCCGTCCACATCGATCATCACGGCCCCGCGTGCTTCACGGATAAACGCAGACGTGACATTGAAAGGGGCTTTCGGTACATGCTTGTTCCGCAGTTCTGCCAATTCTTCAGGTTTGTTTGCCGTAGCCATACGCGATCCTCCTTATTATAGTTTTCTATGAAGATTGCTATCTATTTCTTTGTATCTTTCTGCGACCGCTCATACAGCTCGTCGCCATACTTCTCTTTCAGTTTCAGGCGTTGAACTTTTCCGGTGGATGTTTTGGGCAAATCTTCATGTTTAACCCGGATTAACGCCCTAGGGCACTCATAGGGAAGCAAACCCGAGATCCGACCATCTTTTAGCGCCATCTGAAGCGCTTTCATCCCCTGTTCTTTTCCATCCGCAATGACACCGATCTCCTCACCAAATCGCGGATGAGGAAAGCCGATCACAAAACAGTGGTAAATCTCGGTAAATATATCGAAAATGGTCTTTTCCAGGGCCAACGGCGAAATATTTACACCACCCTTGATGATAATTTCTCTTAGACGCCCTTTGATAAAAAACATCTTTCGGCCGAACATGTTTTTCCAAACACCCAAATCTCCGGAATGGTACCAACCGCCGCGAAAGGCGATTTCCGTCTGCTCATCGTTCTTGACATACCCGCGTGTCACATTCGGGCCGCGAATGCATATCTCTCCTTCCGCTCCTTCCGCACATTCCTTATTGTTTTCGTCCAGGACGGCGATATTGTTGTAACACATTTCAGCACCGATACTATTTGTCCGGACAACTTCCAAATACTCCTCTTCAATTAAGCCATAGGGAACCCCGGTGCAGCGCAAACTGGTTTCGGTTGAGCCGTAACCTTGAATCAATGGGATCTTGTACTGGTTGTAGAATTTTATGACGTCGTTTGCCTGGACAGGGGCGGATCCTAACTGAATGCGTGACACTTGCTTAAGGTCGGCCCTGTTTTCTGCAAATGCTTCTTGCTCGGAAAGCAAATCGTATGCGATTGTAGGGACGATGGAGGCCAGGGTGGCCTTATAATCAGCCATCACTTCCCAGAATTTCGATTTTGAATATCGGGGGGATAAGAGAATCGTTCCACCGGATAAAATCGTTGCCAGCGAGAAAGTTGTCGAGTTGATATGATGAAGCGGAAGGAGAATGTGAAACCGATCGTCTTCGTTTAGCTTTAACCAGTCCATAATTTGTGCCGCATCGGTCCACAGGGACCCCAGTGTTAAACGAACCCCTTTGGGACGTGACGTGGTACCGGAGGTAAACATGACCAAACAATCAGAATCCAAAGGGCTTTTGCTTTCGGAGAACATCTCATTTCTTCCGGCTTCCTGAGCGCCCCGGACAAGAGCAAAATACCGATCTTCCGAATCGAGTTCCACAACCCGAACTGACGGCATTTGTTCCCGAATCTGCTTTATTTCCCATTCATCTACCTGTTCCGTACGAACAAATAAAACGCTCGCCTCGGTAAGCTGCAGTTTATAGAGTTTTCTCTCGAGCGTATCCCGCTTGCTGTCAAGGGGAACCGTTTTCAATCCCATACTCCAGGCCGCCCAATTGATGACCAGAAGTTCCGGCTTGTTTACCATCAATAAGGATATGGTATCGCCGGGCATAAGCTTCAACTCGTCAGTGAAAAAGTTGCAGCTTTTCTTTAAAATATCGGCAAGCTCCCGATAATTGATATTCAAAGCGCCGGATTTTCCATCTCCGACGGCAACAATCGCATCTTTTTCCGGATGCGCGCTGGCGTACGATGCAATCGATTCCATGAGTGAATCATAAGGCGGTGTGAACGTTTGAACTTCATTGTTTTTAATGCATTCCCATTGAGAGACACTTACGGGTTGGTTCATCTTATTGACTCCGAAATCCGCATTTAATTTTTCGCTTTGGTTTTGAAAACTACTTCTATACACTTTTCTCAATTATGCCAGAAAAGGATAGAAGACATCATAGGCCAGGAGGTCTTCCTCGACGCTGTGAGGTTGATGCAAGACACCCTTTGGGATCCTGAAAAAGGACCCCTCTACCATGGGGAGATCTCCTATTTCGTCGATCCACATCGTCGCCTTACCTTTCAGCACGTAAATGATATCATCAGAATTTTCATGGATGTGTTTCGGTACCTCGATTCCCACCGGCAGGTTCACCAGGAGGCATGTGAGGTCCACGTTTTCATCTCTATTGGACAGGAGATAGCCCACTTTCGCTTTTTCCAACTGCGGATGGGGTTCCCATTTGACCTCATCCGATTGAACGATTTTGCTTTCTTCCATCTGTAGACCTCCTTCATAGGTATGGAAACGTTTTGTGGTATCCGGTTATGCAGAAACCTCAAGTCAAGCACCTGCGGCTTTGAAGATAACCCG
>CAYSUA010000789.1:0-2643 GCA_964433795.1 uncultured Desulfobacteraceae bacterium
CAGAGCGGTTTCTCAGTGCTGAACAGAGGGAGCTCTGCCGTCCAGACATCGTCCTTCTTCGTTGCCGTCGCATGGTGCCAAAAGCGGTTCATCGTGTTGTCCCGATCCTCTTTCTGACCCTCCATCTTGCCCTGCTGCGTGTAGTAGACATCGACGTACAGGATGGGTTTGGATGTGTCCGGTTTGATCGTTAGGGAAGGCACTTCACTTTCCGTCTTCAGTATCAGATCGGTCTGTGGTGTCTGCGGCAAAGTGAACGTCCCCTTGAGATATTGAACCATCCATAGCTGGGTGGCCACCTCGTATTCGGCCGTGTCCTGGTGATTGTGGTGCGCCGAACAGATCACCCGCCAGTCCGAAGTCTGGATCTCATCGACAGTCGCCGGCAGGTCGTCAATTCGGCCGTGGAAGTCGTTGGCCGGGCTGAGAAAGATAATGGGACAGGAAACGCGCCTCAAATAGACGTCATCACGGATCGTGGCTCCCAGAAGTTCATTGTCCTTATCGCGATCGCTGATGCCGCCACAGGAAGGGGCGGCGACCTTTACGCGCTTGTCGGCGCCGGCGGTCAACACGGCGAGCTTGCCTCCCATGGAATGGCCGTAGACACCGAGCTTGTTGCCGTCGACTTCCGGTTGCTGTTCGAGGAAGGTCAATGCCCGGCGCGCGCCAACGGCACAGAGGAACCAGTTGCTGTTGCGGGGCGATTCGACGTTGTCGAGCGTCCATTCCGCAGGTTGGAGATTCCCCCAGTTGGAATTTCTCGCATTTCGGTTTGGGTGGTGATAGCCGTCGAGTGCTCCCCAGTCGGTGATGATCCTGTAGTTGGGGTCATCGGTTTTTCCTTCCCAGAAGAGTTTCACCTCATGGGGCGTCACCCGGTAGCCGGGCGCTTCGATGCGCCCCCCCCAGGAGATCGAGATCGTGGCGAAGCCGCGCCTGGCATTCGTCAGGCAAGCGTTGTAGTTGGCGTACTGCCCTCCCCCGTGAATCTGGACCAGCCCGGGGAGATTGCTCCCTCCCTTCGGGTGCCCATACACGCCCGCCATCATTGCCTTCTGACCTTTGAAGATGCCGATGCGGTAACGCAAAACCCTCAGAACAACGCCGTCCTGTTCCCACTCTTTCAACAGTTCGACATCGAGCGGTTCCGATTGGGGATCAAATCCCGCCCACAACTCCTCAAAGGTATTCGGAACCTTGCCGTCCTCAAGCATAGGTAATGTCTCCTGTCCAAATACTGCTTCATTTCCCAGTACAATCACCGCCAAGAGGGCCACAAACGATCTCATTGTTCTTCAATCCACCTTATACACGTGAAAAGAGGCGCTATACCACTCTCTCTCCGGTTCGTGTTTTCGGGAAAGCGACAACGCGCGTACACCGGTGATCTTCATGATGAACTCCTGTGTCGAGTGAGAAATTCTGGTGACTGGAGGCCTATATTTGGCCCGGCATTACGCCCGGGGGAACGCCGTGCCGTCCTGCGGCTCGTAGGCCAGACGCGGATCCGACGAACTGATCAGGAACCAGTCGTCTCTGTGGCGCGAGGCGCCGTGGACGATAGCGAAGCCGACCTCGTCATCGGCATCGACGCAGGCGGCGAACAGATTGGCCGCATCCCGCGGGCTGATGCCGCCGCTCGTGGCGCCTTCGGCAAAATTGCTCTGGTCGAAGGTCGGGCTATGCAGACGCACGCAAATGCACGAAAGAGCGTGCTCGTGGGCATAGACACGCGCCAGGGCCTCCCCCCAGCACTTGGTGGCGCCGTATACATTCTGGGGGTAGATCGGCACCTCCCAAGTAGCCGGCCGGTCCTCTCGCCCGTACCCCAACACGGCGTTGATGCTGGAGGCGAATACGAGGCGCCGACAACTGGCCCGTCGCGCCGCCTCGAAGCCGTTGTATCCCCCGATGATATTCAGCGACAGCAGGCTCTGGTAGAAGTCCGCATGCGGGCTGGGGTCGGCGGCCAGATGCAAGACAGTGTCGATTCCTTCGCAGGCGGCTGAGAAAGCCTCCAGATCGGTGATATCGAGCTCGACGTACTCTTCGTGCTGACCCAGGTCCGCCACCGGCCTCACGTCGGCCAGGCGCAGTCGATAGCGGTCCCCCCAATGCTGGCGCAGAATGCTCGCCACGCGGCCGGCGCCGCCGGTAATCAGGAGATGCTGTTTACCCATCTATAACGCTCCTTGAAAAAACGCGGTTAGTCCCAATTGCAGGTCTCTTGTCGAAGCCCTCTCTCCCCTTAGAGCCGAATCTGGAATTGCGTCGATTGAGTTGCCGATGCTCAGCAGTATCGCCTCAGCTGTCGACGCGCTCGATGCTCAGCAGCACCGTTCCGCCTCCCGTGATCCGACAGGGATCCGGGCAGTGGACGTACGCCTTGCCATCGTCACTGTCCTTTCTGGCCAGGCCCATCTGGGAGGCGGGAATCCCCTTCGCCAGCGCCACATACCAGGGCAGCACGGGGCCCATGGAGTGCATACAGAGCCCGTCCGTCTCCGCGGGGTTCAGTCGGAACCCATCGTCGAGGACGATCTTCTCGCCGCCTTTGTAGCAGGGGCAGCTCCCTTCGATTTCTTCCACTCTGATCACCAGCTTCATCTCAATTCTCCCGCGTTTGGCCACCGGCCGGTG
>CAYSUA010000790.1:0-2622 GCA_964433795.1 uncultured Desulfobacteraceae bacterium
GAATTTTCGATTTTCGATTTTCGATTTTCGATTGTTTTCTGTTTTAATGGATCTTTTCATCAACAAATTCGAAAATCTTAAATCAGCAATCGTAAATTGTCTTACCCGTCTCGGTAGGCCGGCAATGCCGATTATACACCAGACAAGTGAACCCACGGTCTTTGACAGGACTTATTTAATTGAGCGGCCGGAATCCGTGCCGCTTGTTTCATCAGTTTATCCGACTACCGATACCTCGATTCCGCGATTCCGCCAAAGCGGATGTCGAAAAATCCGGTTACCGGCCCAACTCTTTGACCTGTGCCGTATCGATACTGATACCCGGCCCCATGGTCGTGGAAACGGCGATGGTTTTAATATATGTACCTTTGCTTGAAGCCGGTTTTAAACGCATAATGGTTTCCATAAAGGCAGCCAAATTTTGGACGATCTTCTCGGTACCGAAGGATACTTTCCCCAAAGGGGCATGGACGATACCGGCTTTTTCCACCCGAAAATCGATCTTTCCCGCCTTCAGCTCAGTAACCGCTTTTCCCACCTCGAAGGTAACGGTTCCGGTTTTTGCATTGGGCATGAGACCGCGTGGACCCAGGAGCTTACCGATTTTTCCCACAGTTCCCATCATGTCCGGGGTCGCCACCGCCTTATCAAATCCGAACCATCCCCCTTTGATTTTCTCGATCAAATCATCGTTTCCGACAAAATCGGCTTCGGCATCGAGTGCTTCTTTTTCCTTTTCACCCTTTGCAAAAACGAGAACCTTAACCTCTTTCCCGATACCATTGGGCAGAACCACGGTCCCTCGGACCATCTGGTCCGCGTGACGAGGATCGACACCGAGACGCACGGCAATATCCACGGTCTCATCAAATTTGACATACGATGTTTCGAGGGCTAACTGAACCGCCTCAAAAAAATCGTGCCGTTTCTGCCTTTCCACCTTTTTTCTTGAATCTGAATATTTCTTTCCCCGCTTCGGCATTGGTAATATTTCTCCTTCATCACTTGGTTTCAAGCTTCGTGCATCAGGTCATGGTTATCCCTCAACTTCGATTCCCATGCTTCTGGCCGTCCCTTTAATGATCTGGCACGCCGCTTCCAAGTCATTTGCGTTTAAATCGATCATTTTCATTTTGGCGATTTCTTCCACCTGCCCCTGGGTCACTTGACCGACCCTGTCCCGTTTCGGATCTCCCGCACCTTTGGCAATCTGCGCCGCCTTTTTCAAAAGCACCGATGCAGGCGGCGTCTTGGTGATAAACGTAAAAGATCGATCCTGATATACGGTAATCACCACTGGAATGATAAGTCCTTCATCGTTAGCGGTCTTCGCATTAAAGGCTTTGCAAAAATCCATAATATTTACGCCGTGTTGTCCTAACGCAGGGCCGATGGGAGGCGAGGGATTCGCTTTACCGGCTTCAACCTGAAGCTTGATTTGTGTCATTACTTTTTTCGCCATTGAATTCTATTCCCCCAAATTCATTTCTATTTCTCACATTCAAAACGCGGACCGAAAACTACAACTTGGTCACCTGAACAAAATCGAGTTCCACCGGCGTAGACCGGCCGAAAATACTAACCAAAACCCTGATTTTACCCTTCTCAGGATTCACTTCCTCAACGGTCCCGTTAAAGTTGGTAAACGGTCCGTCGATGACTCTGATTTCATCTCCGTATTCAAAAAAATACTTGGGTTTCGGTTTAAGTTTTCCCGCCTCCATTCGGGTGAGGATTTGATCCGCCTCATCATCTGAAATCGGTGTCGGTTTGTCTCTCCCGCCCAAGAAACCGGTAACTTTCGCGGTATCGTTTACGATGTGCCACGTTTCATCATCCAGATCCAATTGAACCAGTAAATATCCTGGATAGAATTTTCGAGACGAGGTTTTCCGCTTCCCTTTAACCAGCTCCACAATCTGCTCGGTGGGTACAATGATCTCACCGAACTTTTCTGGATGAGGAGAGGTAGCCACTCGCTCCTCCAAGGCTGATTTCACTTTATTCTCAAACCCAGAGTAAACATGGATGATATACCAATTCAGCGCCACTCTTATGCTCCTTCGCTATTGTAAAACCGCTCGGATGATTCCGGACAATCCCACATCCACGACTCCCAAAAACAGAGATATAATCATTACCAGAATAATTACAACCAAAGTGGAGCCGAGGGTCTGTTTCCGGGAAGGCCAGGTGACCTTTTTGAGCTCGACCTTGACTTCCCTGAGGAATTGAAGCCCTTTCTGTAGAATATTTTTTTCTGAAACCGACTTGGAAACAACCGCAGACCTCTTCTGCTCTTCAGGCCGCTTTTCAGACTCCTTTTGAGAGCTGACCAAGGTCAGGCGTTTCTGAGCCGACGCTTCATTCTCTTTCTTTTGCCTGGCCGGAGCTTCAACCCGTTGTTTTTTCTTTTTCGTCTTCGTCGACGTTTTCTTCCTCTGTATGCGTCCCATTATTCTCCTAAAACAATGAAAGCTCAAAGTTGAGACAAATAATATTATCCTTGGCCGTCAGCTTCGAGCTTTATTCGATAATGGTGTGGCAGGCCAGGAGGGATTCGAACCCCCAACACCCGGATTTGGAGTCCGACGCTCTACCGTTAGAGCTACTGGCCTGCAT
>CAYSUA010000791.1:0-2622 GCA_964433795.1 uncultured Desulfobacteraceae bacterium
CGATGGGGTGTATACACCCTATGAGACGCTCCGGACATTCAAGTTCGCTGAAGTAGCCAAATACTTGACGGTGAGCTGGCATATTGGGCCTAGTTATCCTTTTTACGTCGCCATGAATAAGAAAAGCTACGCCAAACTGCCCCCTGACATCAAAGAGATCTTTGACACCCTTACCGGTGAGTACCGAGATAGATTCGCCTTAATGTGGAACGCCATCGAGTTTCCCGGAAAAGCCTTTGGGGAAAAGAAAGGTGTCGAATATATTGAGCTTTCCAAAGAGGAAGCCGCAAGATGGGAGAAGGCGGTTGCACCCGTTATTGAAAATTACGTCAAGAGCATGGTGTCTAAAGGGTATCAGGAGTCGGAAGTTAGAGGGTGGATTAAGTATATAAAAGAAAGAACTGCGTATCTGCTGGAAAAACAGAAATTTTACCAGATCAGATCCGTTACGGGTCCTCCCGACGTGCGGCCGTAAATTTAGCTTTTCTCTATTATTTGCCCCACACCGATCCCTCCTGCAGGGGGGTGGATTTGTGTGGGGTGAATTTTGGTTTATCCAACCCGGGTAAAAGGGAAAAGCTGATGGCCATTAAGCTCATAAGCTGATAAGTAAAACCTGTGTAAAAAATCTTTCTTCAAAAAATAAAAATTTCAGAATTAGGCGGCTGCGTATAAAGCGGAATACGGATAAAGATTTATGGCCAGCTTGGACAAGTTTGATAAATTCAATCGCAAGATCAGTATGGGTATTGAGTGTGTGGGGCTTGCCGCATTGATCCTCATGATGCTGATCACCACAATCGATGTTATCAGTGCCAAGCTCTTTCTTCGCCCCGTCTATGGCGCCTTAGACATTATGATGTTGGCCCAGTTGGTGGCCATAAGTTTCGCTGTGGCCGCTACGCTCATTCTCGGCCAACATGTAAAGGTGGAATTTTTCGTGGTGTTACTACCGGAACGTGTTCAGGCAATTATCGACTGCATGATCTATTTGCTCGGGCTCTTCCTTTTTGTACTGATCGTCTGGCGGCTTTTCCTCTATGGCTATGATCTGCAAACCGGGGGAGAAGTCAGCTCAACGGCCCGCATCCCCTTTCACCCGTTTGCGTATGGGGTCGCCATTGCCTGTATTCCGGTCTGTCTGGTCTATTTCTCGTTTTTTATTAGATCCATTTTAAGGGTATTGAAAAGATGAGTCCTGAAGTTACAGGCATCACCGGTATTGTTCTGTTGCTTATTCTTTTTCTTCTCAGAATGCCTGTAGCCTTTACCATGGCTTTAGTGGGATTAGGCGGTTTTGCTTATTTGGGCGGTATTGAATCCGCGCTGGTACTTCTTGCTCAGGATATCTTTGAGACGCTCTCTTCCTATCCCCTGTCCGTAATTCCCATGTTTATCCTTATGGGCGCTTTTGCCTTTGCTTCGGGAATAAGCCAACGGCTTTATACGACAAGCTATACTTGGGTGGGACAGCTGCGGGGAGGACTGACCGTGGCAACGGTTCTGGCCTGCTCGGGTTTTGCCGCTATATGCGGGTCTACTGCGGCTACTGCGGCTACAATGGGAAAGATAGCACTTCCGGAAATGAAGAAGTATGGATACGATGATGTACTGGCCACAGGCACCGTAGCTTCCGCCGGAACATTGGGTATCCTTATTCCTCCCAGCACTGTGCTCATCGTTTACGGGATATTGACCGAGGAATCCATAGGAAAGCTATTTGTCGCGGGCATTCTGCCGGGCATCCTCCTCAGCCTATTTTTTGTTGCGACGGTGGTATTGCTCTGCATGCGCAATCCTCATCTCGGCCCACCGGGACCCTCCTCGACGTGGAAGCAGAAGATGCTGGCTGCAACCGGTATCATTGAGGCGATCCTACTTTTTCTCCTGACAATCGGCGGTCTTTTCCTTGGATGGTTCAGCCCGACCCAGGCAGGCGCCATCGGGGCATCCGGCGCTTTGCTGATCGGGGTCGTCCGCAGGCAGCTTGATATAAAAACCACCATTGAGGCTGCTAAGGGTGGCCTGCGAACAGCCTGCATGGTGCTGTTTATAATCACCGGCGCTACAGTCTTCGGTCATTTTCTGGCCATTTCCAACATCCCATTTGTCCTCGCGGATTGGGTCGGAAATCTTCCCATTCCGCCGATGGCCGTCATGGGTGTCATGATGCTCATCTATTTTGTCGGTGGCTTTTTCATGGATTCCATGGCCATGATTGTCGTAACGGTTCCCATTTTCTTCCCGATCGTTACGAGACTCGGCCTGGATCCGATCTGGTTCGGCGTGATGATTGTTTTGATTGGAGAAATGGGTGTCATCACTCCACCGGTGGGTGTCAATGTGTTTGTTATCAAAGGGATCGCGCCGGATATTCCCCTTTATAAAATCTTCCGGGGCATCTTCCCTTTCCTGTGGGCCATTGTCTTACTTGCGATCCTGCTCATGTTTTTTCCGAAAATTGCCACCTTTTTGCCCAACCTTATGTCCTATTAGCACCGTAAAAGTTATTTTTTTGCATTCGGTGTCAAAATAATTGGATTGAAATATTTTCACCATCTCCAAATGATTGAATATTGACTATTTAAGGAATGCTTTCATTATAAAAAAACGATCATAAAA
>CAYSUA010000792.1:0-2615 GCA_964433795.1 uncultured Desulfobacteraceae bacterium
GACGCAATTACAGTGCGTTAGGCCAGCGCGAACCGGTTATCTCTGAAACTCCTGTATAAGGGAATGAAAGACAGCATCGAATTATTAAAGACGCTGCGTGATCCGAAGACCCTGAAATCCAAGAGAAGGACACCGTATGAAGGGGTTCCGGTGAGTATTCCGGGGAGTTAATTTGTCTTTATATGTCTTCTTACGCGGAACGCCCATTTGCGATCGTCAAGCTTTTCTGCCAAACTAATGGCCAATTCGTATCGAAGGCCGGCATCGATGGTTTGTTCAGCCTTTGCATAGATGGATCGTGCCCATTCCTGATCTGAAAAATGCCTGAGTATGCTTTCGGCCAAATATATCAAATCCAGTGGGGCGGTGAGCTTTTTCTCAGCACCACCATGTATCTGCCTGAGAAAGTTTGAATCGCGCAGTTTTTTCTCCACTGCATTAAATAAATGGGAGTAGTCCTCGCGGTTTCGGCAGGCGACCTCGGCTTTCCCGTAAATCGATTTTGCATATTCCGCGTCATTCAGCACATCCAAGGCTGAACCGGCAACAAAAAGATAACCGAACAGATCCTCACATTTCTGTTCTGCTTTGCCGATCAAATTTCTTGCCCATTCCTTATCTCCTGTTTTCTCTGCCCCGAATGTTGCAAGCTTAACAAAATCGGTCTCTTTCTCACACTTCTCTTCGAGTTGGGATAGTATCTTCCGCACCCAGTGTTCATCTTCAAGTCCCACAAGGATTCCATCCACAATAGCATTATATTTGTGATAATCATCGCTTTTTCCCAATTGTTTTTCATATATTACGCGAATCCAATCGGCATCCTTGAGATCAATATGGATCTGTCGAGCCAGAGCCATAAATTCCTCAAAATAAATACACAAACCTTCAGCTTTTCTGTAAAGATTTCGGGCATATGGTCCATCTTGGGTTTTTTCATACGCCTCATGGGCCAGGTTCATCATGGCTGTGCTGGTCAGGCACTCTTTCTCCCGTCTGACAAATTCATCATAAAGAGCTTTAAATTCTTCCCGTTTTTTGAGTTGCAGTTTGATATTATCGATCCATTTCGCATCATCGGCATATTCCATAATCGCTTCCGCAACTTTCTTAAAGTCTTCGATTGTCTCTACAGCCGCTTCTGCATTCCTCAAGGCTTCAAGGGCACTGGGTTTGTCATCGACTTTTTCCACCAAAGCCATGGTGGTGTTTACGAGTTGGGAAGTATCTGAACTTGCGGCCGCGGCTTTTCTATAGATTTCGCCGGTAAACGCCGCATCACCGGTATTCTGAAACACAGCGTCAGCCAGTTTGGCAAATTCATCGTAACCGCTGAGAGTCGCTTCCGCTTGCTTGTATACATCCAGGGCCAAAGCTTTATCTCCCATTTGTTTAGCCACCGATCCGGCCAGCGCCATCATGTCGCCACCGTTTTGAATCTTCTCCTGCGCCTTTTGATAGAGGGTTCGAGCATATTCCTCATCATCCATATTTGCGATGGCAGATTCTGCTAATTTGATGAGTTCGGTCCCTGTTTCAAGAGATGCCTCAGCCTTATTGAAAATCGATTTGGGCATTTCCGGATCCGATAGAACTGCCGCAGCGCCCTTTGCCAGAGCGCCGAAATCATCCCCCGTCTTGCAGTTTTCCGTCGCGGTCTCGTATACCTGTTTCGCCCAATCCGAATCATTGAAGACTTCCATCACACCCTTGGCAAAATTGTTGTAATCATCGGCCGTGTTGCACTTGTTTAAAGCCTTGTCCGCTATCTCCTTGGATAAATCTGCATCCGATAACAAATCCTTGATATTTTTGCTGAGATTTAGAAAATCCTGAACTTTCACACATTTTGACTGGGCTGCGGTAACAATTTCCTTGGCACTCTCCGGGTCTATGGCATCTGCTGCCGCTTTCGCCAGCTCTATATATTCGGACAGGTTCATACAGTAATCTTTTCCTTGATTCAGATATTCCTGTGCCCGGTTTTTATCCTGAAATACCTCCACGGCTCCCCGGGTCAATGCCGTAAAATCACCGGCGGTTTCCGCCCAGTATACCCCATCTTCAAAAAGCCGTTCCGCCCACTCTTTATCGGACACACCGGACATGACCTCTTTTGCGAGCCCCATAAAATCTTCGGTGGTTTGACATGATTCTTCTTTTTCTTCGAATTCTTCTTTGAGTCCCATTGCCTGGCTCCTTTCTATTGTTTCAAATAATCTACTTCTGAAGACACCATCTCTTATGGAAGCCGCTTAAAAACAGTATTCATTCTTCGAGCTTTTTCAGCAAAGCAAATGTTCCGAGATTTGGATAAAATTGCCCTTTAAGGGCTAATGATATCCAGCCTTTCTCTTCAGATACCACGATGATCAATGCATCACTCACCTGGCTTATACCAATTGCTGCGCGATGTCGTGTTCCTAATCGGAGCGCTTCCAACTCCGAATCGTAAGGCGCTAAGGGAAGTATGCATCTTGCTTTTAGGATTTGCGTGTTTCGGATAACCACCGCCCCATCATGAAGCGGGCTTCCCGGATAAAATATGTTCTCTAAAATAGAAGCACTAATACAAGAATTGATGGTAACCCCACCTTTTAGATACGCATCTAAGC
>CAYSUA010000793.1:0-2606 GCA_964433795.1 uncultured Desulfobacteraceae bacterium
TTCGATTCCGACTTGTTTACCGCTCATTTTTAGAATCACATCGTGCTTGTTCTTCAATGTCCAAAATTTTCCCCCACCACCAATAGCGACAGAGGCTTGGGCGGCAGTATATGTACCTTCGATGTCTTTGAGTTTTTTGAGATTATGGACATCTCCCAACAGGTCGGCGGCGGCTACGCCTACTGTGGCGCCCACACGCAAGCCATCGATAGCAAGCGGATATGATTTACCTTTGTATGTGAGTGTTCCTTTGCCGCCTTCTACACCGACGATGAACCCGACCTTCCATTGCTTAATTTCGATCTTTGCATCAGGGGTTCCGCTCTGTGCAATTGCAGAGCCTGCCCACCCAAGACTGATCAACAATATGACTGCAATTACGTAGAGCTTTTTAAATGTAATTGTTTTCATGGTTATTCCTCCTATCCTTTGAGTTAATAAGACACTCCAGAAAATTATAAATAATCTAATACAACAGCTGCCACCCGCAATTTATTTTAAAATTACTATCTATCATTTCGGCGTTTCAATGTTTTCCGTAAGGTTAAGTCATACTAATCATGTTAATCACATTGATTAGTAAAATCAAGCCCCATATTCAACTGAAAATCGCAAAAAAATGGATACTTGATTCAACCTAAACATCTTGCCCCATAACCCCAGTACACTGCAAGGATCAAAATATGGATTCTTCAGAATCGACTAAATAAATAAGGATCGCCATTTGTCAAATTGCACATGAGCTTTCATCTTTGCCCTCCTCATCTCCACAATGGTTACAAAGTGATAGCAAAAATTTGCATTCTATTCAAAAAAGTGGTATCTAAAAATTACATAAATTGTTTTTACAGAAGCCACATACATATAAACAACGAGGATAAGTGAAAAGAGACCTGACGCATAAGCTACAAACATGGAAAGAAAGTCCCGATCGAAAACCCCTGGTATTGAGAGGCGCACGGCAGGTGGGTAAAACCTACATTCTCAAACACTTCGGGGAAAAATTCTTTCCCAGGGTCCACTATCTAAACTTTGAGACCGACGAGACGCTTGCCGCAATCTTTGAGAAAAACCTGAAGCCTGACCGCATTATTCAGGAATTCAGTTTTTATTTGGATGCATCTATTGGCAAAGAATCCGATCTGCTTATCCTTGATGAAATCCAGGAATGCCCAAGGGCTCTGACAAGTCTCAAATATTTTTCTGAATCCATGCAGGAAATGGCGATCTGTGCTGCCGGATCGCTTCTGGGAATCCAACTGGGCCGGGATTCCTATCCGGTGGGGAAAGTCGATTATTTGGAAATGCACCCTATGAGTTTTTCCGAATTCCTGGATGGTTCCGACCAGTCCCGGTATACCAATTACCTTCGAGATTACGATATGAAAAGTCCAATTCCCGAAGTCGTGCATTCACTCCTGTGGGAACAGCTCAAACTGTACTTTATTGTCGGAGGATTACCGGAGATCGTAAAGATATATGCAAGCAACAGAGAAGACCTCTACCGTGCAATGATAGAAATCAGGGAGCGGCAGTACGATCTTATTCGCGACTATGTCGCCGATATTGCCAAACATTCAGGCAAACAGAATGCAATGCACATGGAAAGGATCTGGAAAAACATCCCATCACAATTGGCTCGTGAGCAAAATGGCTCGGTATCCAAATTTCGATTTAAAGGGGTCGTGCCTGGCGTAAACAGCTATTCAAGGTTGGCAGGAGCAATTGACTGGCTTGATGCCGCTGGATTGATCCTCAAAGTTCCCATCGTCAATTGCGGGCATTTGCCATTTTCGGCCTATGGGAAGGAAAACAGGTTTAAGCTCTTCTGCTTTGATGTCGGCATCCTTGGAGCCGTGAGCAGACTCCCTCCCAAAACCATCCTCGATTACGATTACGGCAGTTACAAAGGCTATTTCGCAGAAAATTTTGTGGCTCAGGAGTTCAGATACAGCGGAATTGAAAATATCTGCGGCTGGAGAGAAGGACGGGCGGAAGTCGAATTTCTCAAAGAAGAAAATGGAGAGGTCTTTCCAATTGAGGTAAAGTCCGGCTGGGTAACCCAAGCCAAAAGCCTGAAGGTATTTTCACAAAAATACAATCCCCCCTATCGCACAATTTTAAGTGCTAAAAATACCCGTATCGACAGTAAGAATCGGGTGCATCGCTATCCACTCTACCTCGCGGCCAAATTTCCATATATGAAAGGGAACGTTCGTGCAGAAGTCGGTGATATCCTAGAGGAATGTGCGTAGAATCATTGGCCCCTTTTTTTTCTTTAACGATACTGGGGGAAGCTTCACTAACCTGCTAAAATCCGCAAACAAAGAAAAGATTAATTTGTTTGCGGATTCAATTCTTTTATTGACAAAATCCGCAAACATAATATTATGATTTTTGTTTGCGGATTTTTTTTGACTTCAGGAGACCAGTCATGTTTGTGGGCAGGAAAAACGAGCTGAAATTGATAGAGGACGCATATCGTACGGGAAAAGACGAACTTGTCGTGCTGTACGGCAGGCGCAGGATCGGCAAAAGCAGTCTGGTGAAACATTTTGCCGAGAAAAAATCATCCTTTTATGAGTTTGAAGCCTTGGAAGGCGAGA
>CAYSUA010000794.1:0-2605 GCA_964433795.1 uncultured Desulfobacteraceae bacterium
GTGAACGGGTGGGATTGTTCCCCCCGTTAGGCGGCGGGTAGGCGGCTGGTACACCATTATTTGGTGTAAAGATTCTTCATCTGATCCGCCCAATGGTTGTAAATGCTCACCAGACGGTCTTCCAGAATATCCTTTTCCGGATCAACCTTATTTCCTTGGCTTTCAAACCATTCCAAAATGATTTGAAAGCCTTGATTCAATGTTATTTCGGTGTGAAATTCAGGCACATCTTCTTTGATTTTGGAATTATCGAATAATCCGGCATAGGTCTTTTCAAAGAACAGGTGATTACACAGATTCGGAGCTGCCCGGTAGAGAAGTTCCGATGGTATGTGAACAATGATGGGCTCTATTCCGATTATCCTTCCAAACTCAAAATACAGATCTTCCCAGATATGCCTCTCTTCACTGGTTGCATGGTAGGCCTGTCCGAATGTTTTTTTATTTCCGAGCACACCGATGAATGCTTTTGCGAGATCCGGTGCAAATGTCCAGCACCACGAGGTACTGCCGTCACCGAACATTACCAGCGGTTTTCCCTTCCGGATGCGATCAACGATACCGTAATTTTGTCTTAAAACGCCGATATTGGCGGCACCGGGACCATAGGTTAAGGACGGTCGAATAATGGTAACCGGCAGATTGTTTTTCCGGATAACGTTGTCCAGATATCGTTCGACTTCTGCTTTTTGAAATGCGTAGGAAAACACGGGATTATCATGGAGTTCTTCTTCAGATTCGACGGTAGGTACTGTTTTGTATGGGCGTTTGTATGCAGCGATGCTTGAACAGATAACGATCTGGTTCGTATTGTTACCGAAGGTTTCTATGGTCGATCCGGCATCAGCCTCATTGAAACAGAGCATGTCGATGACCGCATCGAACTTCTCTTTCTTAAATTTCCGCTTAAATGCTCCTCGATCCAGACGATCACCGGTAATCTGTTGAACTTCCCCGTTGAACGTAAGGGGATTGTTTCCCCGGTTAAATAAAGCGACTTCATGATTCGCATTCAGCAATCCCTCGACAATGGCTCTGCTGATAACACCCGTACCCCCAAGGATTAAAACCTTCATGTGGCATCCTCCGGCATGAATATTGAATTCCAGGATTTAACGCATCGGGCTAATTACTGAAAAAACTATAGAAAATCGTAACCCGGGTGTCAATAATATTTACTGGTTATCTACAAAGCCGATTGTATTCACTTGGGCTTTCTGGATATCCAGGTAATATTTAATCGGTAAAAGATTTTAAATAGTCTCGTCTAATTATTGCGGCCTTTCTCGGGGTCGCAAGCAAAAAAGTAATGAGGGCCAATACAAAGGATGCGATTGAAGCATAGATGGCAAAATCGTAACTTCCCCAGACATCATAGATATACCCGCCGATCCAAGGCCCAAAAGCCCCGCCGACGCCCAATCCGGCTAAAATAAGACCACTAATGGCCCCGAAGCAGCGGCCATGATAAATGTCGGCAGCACCCACAAAAACAGTGGGGGAATAGAGCCCCCCGCCGAACCCGAAGCAAATGGCATAAACATAAAGCTGCCAGGGACTTGTAGCATCTTTGACCAGTAACAATGCTAAAAGGGCGATGATGGTGAGAACAAATGCGAAGTAAACGGTTAATTCCCTTCCGATCCAGTCAGATACAGCGGAGGCCAATTGCCCCAAGACCATGACAATCCCATATAACGCAAAAATGGATGCGGCAAACATACCACTGTATCCGGCATCTTCAGCCAATTTGACCTGATGACCCAAAATCATATAGCACCCGATGCCCCAGAAGAAAAGCATCGAAAGAACCATCAGCCAGAGTTGGTGGGTCTTGATTGCATATTTCAGGGTCCAATCCATATTGTCTTCGGACTCTGATTTGGAAATAGGCACCGCTTCACCATCGGTGGACTCCGCACCATAAGTCTCTAAACCTTTATCTTTAGGATGATAGAAATAAAAAAGCAGCACAATGGGTAGCAGCACCACAATCAGAATACCGCCATTGGCAAAATACGCATGCCGCCAGCCAAACTCGGAGATCAGATATTCGGCAAATATGGCATAGGCAAAGCTCAATCCCCCGCCGGCCTGACCCATTCCCATGGCCAGACCTCGACGTTTTGAAAACCAATTGGATATGGTCGGCGAAAGAATAGGCCAACCACAAAGAGACAGTCCGGCAGGCGCAAGAATTCCGAATATGAGATAAAAATGCCACAATTGACTGGCAAGTCCGCATGCAGCTGAGGCCAAACCCAAGATGGTGACTCCCATGACCATGACCCGCCTCGGTTTCCACCGATCCACAAGAAGACCGGCAAAAGGCGCCACAAAGCCGTATGTAAAGATGTGCAGCGACAGCATAATGGACGTGCTGCCTCGCTTCCATCCGAATTCATTCAGTAGTGATGGAAAAAAAACGGAAAAGGAGTGACGCACCCCGTAAACAAGAAACATGGTGAAAACCGCGATGCCCACAATTACCCAACCGTAATAGATTGAAATCCGTTTCAAGTCGGTTATACCTTTTGGTTATGCTTTGATTCTTAATTAGTGTCCGTCCGCTAATGTCTAAGCATCTGTAAATATTAAATATAGT
>CAYSUA010000795.1:0-2603 GCA_964433795.1 uncultured Desulfobacteraceae bacterium
GAACTATATTTAATATTTACAGATGCTTAGACATTAGCGGACGGACACTAATTACGTTCAGTAAAATCTTTCACGAGTCGAACCTAGTGGATGTCGGGATGTATATTCTGGGTGTCGGGTTTATTGTTAGAATCGGTTCATTGTTTATAAAACAGTATAAGGAGAAGTTGCTTTCCCTGGGCTCGGGTATTATCATTGCCGGATTGATTACTTCTTTCTATATTCCGGTTTCAACTGTGGTTTCTTATCGGGCTTGTGAATATTTTGTGGATCATATTGAAAAAGATCTGGACGAGCAAATGGAAGGCGTTTTAAAAGATTGGGAGCAGTTTAAAGACGATCTTTCCCTAATGGAATTCGGGACTTCCGTGCGCTCCGGCGCTTTATTTATAAAAGAGTTGTTTTTAAAGCTCACCCGGATTTTAATTACATACACCTGTTTGATCATCATCAGGTATCTGTTATTTCCTGTAATTGTTGCATACGGATTTTTTATTGTTTCCAAAGCGTTTTTGAAAAGAAGATTTGAGAGTGATTAGAGGAATTGTTATGAAAACTGTGCAAACGGTTTGCCCCAGAGACTGCTACGACACCTGTTTTGTAACCGCATCCGTTGATGATAGCGGAAAACTCTTATCCGTAAAGGGCGATTCCGATTTTCCCACCACCCGGGGAATTACCTGTCCCAGGTGTGCGGGAGAATCCAAAAGGGTGTATCAGGATCGAGTTCTGTATCCGCATATCCGAAACGGCGTTAAACCCGGGAAGCATTTTGAGAGAACCCAATGGGATCATGCCGTTCATGCGGTTTCTGAAAGACTCAAAGGAACTATCGATTCGTTTGGACCCGAAAGTGTTCTTGTTCTGAAATATGCCGGAAGCACGGGGCTTTTGGCCGGACAGTTTCCTTTGCGGCTCTGGCATGCTATCGGGGCCACCGAAGGAGATCATTCCGTTTGCAGTCAATCGGGGCATTTCGGACTGAGCTTACATTACGGGGTCAACCACGGCATCCAACCGGATGAATTGCCTCGTCACAGACTCATCGTATTTTGGGGATATAACGCCGTGGAGAGTGCGCCGCACATATGGAATTTTGCCAAAAAAGCCAGGAAAGAGAACAATGCGCTCATCTATGTGGTGGATGTAAGGGAAAGTGAAACCGCAAAGCAGGCCGATGTTTGGTTGCAGACGAATCCCGGAAGTGATGCTGCATTGGCAAACGGCATTGCCCGCTATTTAATGGAAAACGATTTAATCGATTCTGATTTCATCAATCAATGGACCCACGGGTTTGAAGATTATAAAAAAGAGATAATGAAATGGACCCCGCAAGTCGTTTGTGAAAAAACAGGTATTGATCCGAAGGATTTTGAAAATCTTGCTGCCGCCTATGGAGAACATCGTCCCGGCGCGACCATGATCGGAGTCGGGATGCAAAAGACCTACGGGGGGGCGGATGCTGTCCGTGCGGCTTCATTACTTCCTGCCCTGTTGGGACAACACCGGGGGTTCTTCTACAGCAATAAGGCAGAGCACGGGGTGGACACGGGTTACCTTGAAGGCCTGCCTTTCAGGAAATCACCACGGCGAATTGTCAGCCTGGTTGAGCTTGCTGAAAATATCTCAAGCGGTGAGTTTAAGTTCATCTTTGTTTTTGTGATGAATCCTGCATTGACATTACCCAATCAAACATTGCTCCGTAAGGGGTTTTGCCGGGATGATGTATTTACGGCAGTGCATGATACCCACTGGACGGATACAGCCGATTTTGCAGATGTGGTTTTCCCCGCACAGACCTATCTTGAAAAAGACGATTTTGTTATACCCTGGGCACACCGCTTTGTCCGAAAGGCGGCACAAGCGGTTGAACCGCTCGGTGAAAGCCGCCACGAAATTGATTTAATGACTGATATGGCTAAATGCATCGGTCAAAAGGATGAATCGATATTTGAGGACCCCTGGGCAGCGCTTGAAAAGTCGGTGGAAAAAAGCCTGATCAACGCCTCTTTTCAGGATTTCCTGGATGGAGAAATTATAGAATTGAAAACCACCCCTCTGAATGAGTACCCGACGCCAACCGGGCGAATTGAATTATCATCGAGCACTGCCGGTGAAAAAGGCTTAAATCCGGTTCCGGAACCCTTTCCAATTGAACTTAAGAAAGATGAATTCTTATTAATCGGCAGTGCTGTTTCCAAGTATACCCATACCCAGTTTCAGGAAGTATATGGAACCATTCCCGCCGAAGTATGGATCAATCCGAATGATGCGGAAACATATGGTGTTGGAGAAAATGAGGATATTTGCCTGTATAGCGATCAGGGAGAAACTGTTGCGAAGGCTATTGTAACAGACCGGGTGCCGAACAACGTGCTCTGGTCTCCCCATGAGTTTACGGGTCTGGATGGGAATTTCCACAATAGCGTAACGCAGAGTAAAGCCCAGAGGATCGGCGGCGGAAGTGTGTTCAATTCGACCGTGGTGAAAATCAGGAAAAAGTAAGAGCAACGCACGTCACTGTTTCCTGCCATTAATCTGACACTTGTCAAATTCCATTCATTGATATGTTTTGTCTCTTTAGCTGTCTTTATTTATAACTA
>CAYSUA010000796.1:0-2574 GCA_964433795.1 uncultured Desulfobacteraceae bacterium
ATCCGTTGAGCGATGGCCCTTCCATACAGAACCACCGGATCACTAAATCCGACTTTCGTCCCTGCTCGACATGTACGTCTCACAGTCAAGCACCCTTATGCTTTTGCACTCGACGCACGATTTCCGACCGTGCTGAGGGTACCTTTGAACGCCTCCGCTACTCTTTAGGAGGCGACCGCCCCAGTCAAACTACCCACCTAACTCTGTCTCTCAAGCTACACACTTAAGGTTAGAACTCCAACGGTACTAGGGTGGTATTTCACTAACGACTCCGCCCCAACCGAAATCAGGGCATCATAGTCTCCCACCTATACTACGCAAGCGACATCGAAATCCAAAGTTAGGATATAGTAAAGCTCCACGGGGTCTTTCTGTCCTGGTACAAGTAGTCCGTGTCTTCACAGACATCCCAAATTCACCGAGTCTCTCTCCGAGACAGCGCTCCTGTCATTCTGCCTTTCGTGCGGGTCGGAACTTACCCGACAAGGAATTTCGCTACCTTAGGACCGTTATAGTTACGGCCGCCGTTCACTGGCGCTTCGGTTAGGTCCTTGATATAATCTCAAACCACCCCTTAACGTTCCAGCACTGGGCAGGCATCGCCCTCTATACTTCCCCTTACGGGTTTGCAGAGAGCTGTGTTTTTGTTAAACAGTTGCAAGAGCCTGGTTTCTGTGACCTCACCGAGGTGAGGTGTCCCTTCTCCCGAAGTTACGGGGCCAATTTGCCGAGTTCCTTAGAGAGAGTTATCTCGCGCGCCTTGGCTTACTCAGCCTGTCCACCTGTGTCGGTTTGTAGTACGATCACCCTTACCAATGCCCAAAGCTTTTCTAGTCAGCGTGGACTTACCCACGTCCCCCGTAAAACGAGGTACCACAATCCAATAAGTGTTATGGGTTATCCTTCTGCGTCCCTTTGGTTAACAATAAAGGTGGTTCCGGAATATTAACCGGATTACCATCGCCTACCCCCGTTACCCGGGGCTCAGCTTAGAAATCGACTAACCCTGGGAGGACGAACCTTCCCCAGGAAACCTTGGGATTTCGGCGGTAAGGATTCTCACCTTACTTTTCGTTACTCATGTCCGCATAATCACTTCTATACAGTCCACCGTCGGTTACCCTTCGGCTTCAATCCGTATAGAACGCTACCCTACCACGCCCACAAAAGTGAGCATCCGCAGCGTCGGCAGCATGCTTAGTCCCGATCATTTTCGGCGCAGAATCACTCGACTAGTCAGCTATTACGCACTGTTTAAATGGTGGCTGCCTCTAAGCCAACATCCTAGCTGTCTCTGCAATCCCACATCCTTAGTCACTTAGCTTGCTTTTGGGGCCTTAGCTGGCGGTCTGGGCTGTTTCCCTTTCGACTACGGAGCTTATCCCCCGCAGTCTGACTCCCACGATTTCACAACTGGCATTCGGAGTTTGAATGGCGTCAGTACCCTGGTAAGGGCCATCATCCAGTCAGTGCTCTACCTCCAGTTGCTACCACGTGAGGCTAGCCCTAAAGCTATTTCGAGTAGAACCAGCTATCACCGAGTTTGGTAAGCCTTTCACTCCAACCCACAGCTCATCCAAGCATTTTTCAACATGCAATGGTTCGGGCCCCCACCTGTTACAGTGGATTCACCCTGGCCATGGGTAGCTCACTCGGCTTCTGGTCTACGACATGCGACTCAACGCGCAGTTAACACTCGCTTTCGCTTCGGCTACGTCCTTAAGACTTAACCTTGCCACATATCGTAACTCGCGGACTCATTATGCAAAAGGCATGCGGTCACCAATCCGAAGATTAGCTACCACAGTTTGTAGGCACACGGTTTCAGGTACTATTTCACTCCCCTAACAGGGGTACTTTTCACCTTTCCCTCGCGGTACTGGTACACTATCGGTCATCAGTTAGTATTTAGCCTTGGAGGGTGGTCCCCCCAGATTCAGACAGGGTTTCACGTGTCCCGTCCTACTTGGGATACCAATAGGGTGACTCGGAATTTCGTATACAGGACTTTCACCTTCTATGGTCCAACTTTCCAGAAGTGTTCCACTATTCCTAATCAATCCCACATTATGGTCCCGCAACCCCAACCCGCAAGCGGGTTGGTTTGGGCTGTTCCGCGTTCGCTCGCCGCTACTTGCGGAATCTCATTGATTTCTCTTCCACCGGGTACTGAGATGTTTCACTTCCCCGGGTGTCGCCCTGAAGCCCTATTTTATTCAGACTCCAGTGACTGGGCATTACCCCAGCCGGGTTTCCCCATTCAGAAATCGTCGGATCAACGGATGTATGCTCCTACCCGACGCTTATCGCAGCTTACCACGTCTTTCATCGCCTACTGATGCCAAGGCATCCACCGTATGCCCTTATGCGCTTGACCTAAAATTCGGTCATCTCATAAGTGAAGTTGCCTTGCAGTCTCTATGCAGTTGTCAAAGATCAATTCAGTTCCGAAGAACAGAGAGTAACCCCCGGGATCCCCCGGAACCTACTCTCTACTCTCCAGTGTGGCGACCATCCATCGCGTCCGACCAACCCGTAAGTTGGTGGGCGTACCTGGAATCGAACCAGGGACCT
>CAYSUA010000797.1:0-2570 GCA_964433795.1 uncultured Desulfobacteraceae bacterium
CATCCTGAATATCGATATTGATCCCATATCCCAGAGTTACGACCCTGCCGGGTTCGACGTTCTCATAGCGGCCAACGTGTTCCACGCCACCCGGAACATTCGAAACACCATTGAAAATGCCAAGACCCTTCTCAAAAGAAACGGGTGGCTGATTCTGAATGAAGCCACCACCCCATCCGAGTTTACGACCCTGACCTTCGGCCTGCTCAAGGGCTGGTGGTTGTTTGAAGATGATGAATTGCGCCTCGCGGGAAGTCCGCTGCTCAATGACGCCATGTGGCATAGGCTCATACGGGAAGCGGGATTTAGAATCACAGAAACCCCGGCTGCCATTGGGGAAAGTGGATCAGACGCAGGCCAGCATGTTTTCATCGCCGAAAGTGACGGGGAAATCAGGCTGAAACAGACCGAACCGGAAGTGAAGAAATCCCCGGTTTCAGCACCCGCGCCTACTGCTCCCCTGGCGGAGCAACCGGAATTCAGATCCGTCGAACCATCCGGCAGCACGGAAACCGACGGCAATGCCACGGCCCTGCGCACGGGTTTTCAAACGGACAAAGAGCGGCTCCGGTACGTGGAAGATGCCATCACCGCCTGTATCGGTGAGAGCCTTGAAATCGACCCCGATACTGTTATGCGTGACAAACAGTTTTCAGATTATGGTGTGGATTCCATCACGGGAGTCGAGTTGATCAAACGCATCAACGACGCATTCGGTATAGTGCTGAGAACCACCGTTCTTTTCGATTATGCCAACGTGGCGGACCTTTCCGAATATATTCATGCCGAATACGGAAAACAGATTGCAATTAAGCGGCCGGAGAAGACTTCGGCACCCGCAGACGATCTCTTTCACCGCGCCGACCCGAAACCGAAGCCCGATTCATTGGCGGCTTTCGATACCGAAAGCGGATTCCTTCCGGGAGAAACGTCCGGTTCGAGTCGTCGGGCCGTGCTGCTCACCGGACCGGGCGATATCGAAGACATCCGGATTGTCCCTTTACATCCGAAAGAACCGGGGGACACGGAGGTTGCGATCCTGGTGAAGGCCTTTTCCCTCAATTTTGCCGACTTGCTCTGTATCCAGGGGCTATATCCCAACATGCCGCCGTATCCGTTTACGCCGGGGTCCGAGGTGTCCGGAACAGTGGTGAAGGCTGGCGCTGCGGTGAGCCGGGTGAGCGTGGGGGACGAAGTGATCGCCCTTACCGGCTCGGCCCTGGGGGGTCACAGTACCCTTGTCACCACGGACCAGGGGTTGGTGGTGAGAAAACCGGAAAATGTGACCCATGAGGCGGCCTGTGCATTCCCCATCGTTTTTATGACCATGTATCATGTTTTCGAGCTTGCCGGAATCGCGGCCGGAGACCGGATACTTATCCAGACGGCAACCGGTGGAACCGGGATGACTGCCGTTCAACTTGCCGCATTGAGACATGCCGAAGTATTCGCAACAGCCGGCTCCCAGGAGAAACTCGACTATCTGCGCCGGATGGGGGTGTCTCATCTGATCAATTACAGGACAGAAGACTTCGAACAGCGGGTCATGGCGCTTTCAGACGGGCGTGGTGTGGATGTGGTGATCAATACGCTTTCCGGAGACGCCATTCAAAAGGGGATCAATGTCATGGCGCCGGGAGGACGCTATGTTGAGATCGCCATGACCGGGCTTCGGACATCCCGGGGGTTCGATCTTTCCAGGATGACGGACAACCAGATGTTTCTCAGTGTGGATTTAAGCAGGCTGCTGGCCAGACAACCGGATCTGGTGTTGCAATATCTCGATGCCATGAAGACCCATCTGAAAGCGGAAACGGTTCGTCCCACGATTGCAAAGTCTTTCCCGTTTTCACGGATTCGGGATGCCTATGCCCATCTGAAGAACCGGGGCAATATCGGGAAGGTCGTTGTCACCACGTCCGAATCCCAACCCGAAACCCGATCCGAATTCTCGGGAGAAGACGTACGGTCAAAACCGTTGACCGTTTCCCCGGCCGTGGTCGCCCCTTTGAACCGGGATATCGCCATTATCGGTATGGCCGGCCGTTTTCCGGGTGCAAGGGATGTCCATGAATTCTGGCATCACCTGGCTGCAGGCAGGCTTCTGGTCACAGAGGCCCCGAAGGAACGGTGGGACGCTGCATTCTTCTTTGATCCGGATCCGAACCGCCTGGACAAGACCTACTGCAAGTGGGGCGGGTTTCTGGATGGCATCGATGAATTCGATCCCCTCTTTTTCAACATGTCCGGCCAGGAGGCGGAGTTGACCGATCCCCAGCAGCGCCTGTTTCTTCAGGAATGCTGGTCGGCTCTGGAAGACGCCGGATATGTCGGCCGGATAGCCTCCGGGCTCAAATGCGGGGTATTTGCAGGTGTCAGTCCCGGAGATTATCAGATCCGGATGCGGGAAACCGGCTCATCATCCGGCGCCCAGTCTTTCTGGGGAAATGTGGGCTCCATTCTGGCGGCCCGTATTTCCTATTTTCTCAACCTCAAGGGACCGAGCATTGCCATCGATACCGCCTGCTCGTCTTCCCTGGTGGCGATCCATCTGGGGTGCCAGAGCATTC
>CAYSUA010000798.1:0-2545 GCA_964433795.1 uncultured Desulfobacteraceae bacterium
AGTTGTTCTGAACTTAACAATTCGCTTAAATATAGGACGCTGATTTTCGCGGATATACGCAGATAATATTATTAACAATAAACTTTTGAATCTTTAAGATCCGCGTTCATACGCGTCAATCCGTGTCCCCTAAGGAATTTTTATACTATCAAGATAGCTTCAAATACGATAGAAACAGACAATCCGTCAAGGTGTATCCGTTTACCCCGGGTTATCCCTTCACGGCCGCGACGCAGGAACGCGAATCAATTGGGATAAAATGCCTCTTGACTGCTTGGCCTGCAATGGCTATACTTCGGATATACACAAGGAGGTTGCCACATGCTTACAAAAATTCAAAAATGGGGAAATAGCCAAGGGCTACGTCTTGCCAAAACCGTGCTAGAAGATGCTCGTCTTGAAGTTGGGGACGAGGTGGACGTTGCGGTACGAGACGACATCATCGTTATCGCGCCAATCAGGAAAATCCGCGGACGGTACCGTCTCGAGGACCTCGTTGCGCAGATTCCCGAAGACTACCACGCCAGCGAAGTCGATTGGGGGGTGCCGGTCGGTAAGGAGGCATGGTAAATGGCGGTCTATATCCCCAGACAAGGCGACATTATCGCCATAACTTTCGACCCACAGTCAGGTCACGAACAGAAAGGGCGTCGGCCGGCTCTGGTTGTGAGCAAGGACTTATTCAACCGTAGCACTGGCTTGGCCATTGTGTGCCCCCTAACGAACACGGAACGCGGGTTTCCCTTCCACGTGCCTGTTCCGGATAGCAGCAGTCTGACGGGGTTCATCATGGTTGAGCAAGTCAAGTCGGTTGACTTCCGTACGCGTCGAGTGAAGCGCATCGAACGAGCCTCGGATGAACTGCTGGCAAACGTGCTATCGATATTAGATGCCTGCATCTACTAACCGGCCACCACCCACACCATCGGCTTATATCAGTGATTTTACGCATGGAAATAGCTTTTTAGGAGCTAAAAACACTTATGTTTGGAAACTTAACCCATAAATATCAGATGGATAGCGTGGCCTGACCCCCATTCTCTAAAAGCTTTGTAAGAACAGGAGGTTAAAAATGAATTGGTTTATATTGATCGCCGGAGTAATTGCCGCCATGGCTACAGTGGGCCACTTTACGGTGGGAAGGAGGGATTTTCTGAAGCCCTTGCTTGATGCCCCTATTGACGATGTGCCCAAAAAGGTTATGCATTGCGTATTCCATTATATTTCAGTCTTTCTCGTCATGTCGACTCTCGCTTTGTTTGCGGTGGGAATCGGTGTAAAATTCAAAGCCGGCTACACCCTATTGGTGGACTTTATTGCCATTCACTATGCTTCTTTTGCGGTGATACAAGTAGTCATTGCTCTAAGATCTAAAATCCCCAAACCGGTCTTTAAATTATTCCAGTGGATCTTCTTTTCTCTCATTGCCATCTTTGCTTGGTTAGGCATTTTGTAGCGCGCCCCTTTAGAAGTTTTGAATCATTATATTTCTTTCTTGTTGCAATTTTATTTTTAGAATTGGATAATTCTATCTCATAAAATAGTGATATTGCATCTGAAGCCTGCCTCTGTTGCTGATTATTCTGTTTTTATGCCGTAACTTTTGAATAAAATGCGGAAGACTTTCCTTACTTGATGATTCATAATGATACTTAACACAAAAATCCAGGTAGTACCGCGAGGGACGTGGAATATAATAAATTTCCCAATCGCACGACACAATCATTAAACCGGGCGCTCTAGATAAACGAATTTGGGGCAATTTATCTATTCCACTGTCCTAACCACTTTTTATAAAAAGGATGATCCCTTCGAGGGATTGCCTTATCGAATAAAAGAAGTTCATCCAGACATCAGGTGGTAGAAATGCCTTTTATATAGGGGTTCGCAAAACCCAAAATCATATCCTTAGAATTCCTCTTGGGCCTGATTTTGATCCAGATTCCGTAGCCTTAAAATCTGAGATCAAGAAAAAACTCAGACATAAAAAACAGTCGAGCCGTTGGTGGAACCTTAGTCTGGAAATTGAAGAGATTTCGGACTACATTCCTCTCCTAAAAGCGGGTTACGAAACAGTTCTTGGTTAATTTTTTGCTAACCTCCACATTAACTCGACAATCTAAAGCCTGCGAGTTATGCGGAATCGTTATATCCTTTCAACTTTAAGGCGTATTATGTTGTACGAAATCAAGGGAGTGAAACAAGATTCTATCGAGTTCGAAAAGAGGTGGTTTTTTGATCATGAAATTGATCTTTTGATTTGGTGCGATACCAAGAATGAAATAACCGGATTCCAATTATGTTATGATAAACTCAAAGATCCACATGCACTAACGTGGTTCAAGGATAAAGGATATAATCACAACCGCATTGATGACTACCGAGAGGATAAAATCGGCCGTCGTAGAGGCTCACCCATACTATTAGCCGATGGTAAATTTGAGATAGAAAAAATAGCCGAAGTTTTTTTTAGGCAAAGCAAAAATATAGATAGTTTCTGTCCGAAAAAGGCCTGATTATTAGGCGTTAAAAAAATTGTATATCA
>CAYSUA010000799.1:0-2541 GCA_964433795.1 uncultured Desulfobacteraceae bacterium
AGAAAAAGCAGTGGAACTAAAAAAAGAAGATACTATCACCGCCGTAAAGTCTGCCGTTTCTGTGCCGATAGCAGCCTGGTAATCGATTATAAACAGATTAAGACCCTACGATATTTTATCACGGAACGTGGAAAGATTATACCCAAACGGATTTCCGGGACGTGTTCAAAGCATCAGCGGGCCTTAACCCGGACCATTAAGCGCGCCAGGACCATTGCGCTGCTACCATATGTCGGCTCCTTAGAATACTAGCAAACATAAGCGGGCTGCCTCAAAGGGAGATGAGGAACGTGCCTCTTACTCAACATGGGGGGATATCGAAGGATGTACTAACAGGCATTTCCATTACCTGCGTCATCTTTGCGGTATCGGTATACATGCCGATCTTCGGTTTTTTCTGTTCGCTGTTTATCCCCTTGCCGATTCTTTTCTACCGTTCGAAGCTCGGAAGAAAAACAGGGGCCATCATCCCCATCGCTGCCGGCGTGATCATGATGATGGTGCTGGGTCGGTTTTCCATCGACTTGCTGTTCTTTTTTGAATTGATGCTGCTGGGCTTCATCCTCAGTGAGTTGATGGCAATAGACCTTTCCATTGAAAGGACGGTACTCTTTGCATGCGGTGCGATCCTGGCTTCGGCCATAGTGGGTTTGGTATTCTACAGCCAGATCATCCAAAAGGGGTTGACGGATGTGGCGGCCGAGTATGTGACTAAAAATCTTCAGCTGACACTGGTGCTTTACGAAGGCATGGGGATGTCGGAGGAAAACATTCAGTTGATTGCAAATTCATTAGAGCAAATCCAATACGTACTGCTCCGCATTATTCCGGCTCTGGCCATTGCCTCTACCCTATTTGTGGCCTGGACCAGCCTGCTGATATCAAGACCGCTGTTAAAATCCCGAAGCCTTTATTATCCGGACTTCGGACCATTGAATTTATGGAAGCCGCCGGAGCATTTGGTGTGGGGGGTAATCGGATGCGGACTGGTACTGCTGATTCCCAGCGGCTCGGTAAAATTGATCGGCCTAAACGGGCTCATCATGCTGATGGCGGTCTATTTCTTTACCGGAATCGCCATCGTTTCTTTCTATTTTGAGAAAAAACGATTCCCGCGGCTGCTTCGAATTTTTTTGTACAGCCTTATCGCCTTGCAGCAATTTGTGCTGATTCTGGTCATCGGGCTTGGCTTTTTCGATGTTTGGTTAAACTTCAGAAAAATAAAATCGCCGGATACTCAACAATCCTGAGGTGACGTTCAATAAGAAGGATTTAAGAAGGTTTGGCGGACAGATTAGCGGAGGAATAAAGATGAGAGTCATATTAAAAGAAACCATCGAAGCATTGGGCATTGTGGGCAGTACGGTGAGCGTTGCCGACGGATATGCCCGCAATTACCTTTTACCTCAGGACAAAGCGGTGCCGGACACGCCTCAGAACCGGAAAATGCTTGAGCAGCAGAAAGCCAAATTTGAGCTTCAGATCGCAAAAGAACGCGAGCAGGCGGAAGAAATGGCCAAACGGCTTGAAGGGGTTTCCTGCACCGTTGAGGCGAAAGTCAGCGAGGAAGATCGATTGTACGGTTCGGTTACGGTTCGGGACATTATGGACGCCCTAGCCAAACAGGAAGTGCATTTGGAAAAACGGATGATCCTGTTGAAGGAGCCCATCAAGACAATCGGCACATTCAAAATACCCATCCGTGTGTATAAAGAGGTTGAACCTGAAATTACGGTTGACGTGGTTGCCGCATGATCGGTATAATTACCGAAAATGCGCGAAGAAATTTTGGAATACTTCCTTTAAAACCCTTGAAACCCACTCGGACCTGAATGGCAGACGGTCGGTTAAAGACGGAGAACGAATCTCCATTTTATCACCTTCCCCCTCAAAATCTTGAGGCGGAGGAGTCGATACTCAGTGCAATCCTCATCGACAACAGCAGTTTGTACGATATTGTGGAGGTCCTTTCCCCTGAAGATTTCTATAAATCGGCGCATTCGAAGATATATTCCGCGGTTTTGGACCTATTCACCAAAAATGAACCCATCGACCTGGTGACCCTTGCCAATCAGCTGCAATCCGACGGGCAACTGGAAACGGCCGGCGGTGCTACGTATCTGGCATCCTTGGTGGAATCCGTCCCTTTGGCGGTTAATGCCAAGCACTATGCGAAAATCATCCATGACAAGGCGTCGCTGAGGCGTCTCATCGAAAAGGCGCATCAAATCGCAAAGCAATGCTTTGACAACAAGGGGGAGGTGGATGATGTCATCGATTTTGCCGAAAATGCCGTATTTCAAATATCGGAAGATAAGTTACGGCCTTCTTTCTTTCCCATCAAAGATATCATCGAGAAAAATATCGATACCATTGAAGAGCGCCAGGGCAATAAAGCCCTGCTAACCGGAGTTCCCACCGGATTTGCCCGCTTGGACTATCTGACCGCAGGATTTCAGAACTCGGATCTCATCATTCTGGCCGGTCGTCCCAGCATGGGAAAAACCGCGCTTGCATTGAATATCGCTCGAAATGCCGCTA
>CAYSUA010000800.1:0-2533 GCA_964433795.1 uncultured Desulfobacteraceae bacterium
TGACTATTGATTATTGAAGATTGAATATTTGTTGAATCGCTTCGCTCTATCTTTTTAATATAAATTGATAGATTTCCTTCAATTTTCAATATTCAATCGCAAATATTCAATTGTTCAAGATAGAGAAAACGTGCCAATTATTTTTTTGTCACTAAATGCACAAAAATTACGATTAGCGGCCTAAAGGGATACAAAATGAAAAATCTGGCGATTCTCGGATCCACCGGCTCAATCGGGCGAAACACCCTGAATGTGGTGGAACAATTTCCTGACCGATTCTCTGTTCAGACCCTGACGGCCAAGGACAACGTCTCCCTGTTGGCTGAGCAGATTAATAAATTTTCACCGGAATTAGCGGTTGTTTACAGTGAAGAACGCGCAGAAGCCCTTAAAAAAGCATTGCCTGAATCGACAAATGTAGAAATCCTTTACGGCCAGGAGGGATACGAGCAGGCGGCCACCCATCAGTCTGTGGATGTGGTGGTAACCGCCATGGTGGGAGCCGCAGGGCTTTTACCGACTCTGGCTGCCATAGAAACCGGAAAGGATATCGCGCTTTCAAATAAAGAGACCTTGGTCATGGCGGGTGAAATGGTCATGAAACGGGCAAAGGACAAGGGGGTCAATATTTTTCCGGTGGACAGCGAGCACAGCGCCATTTTTCAGAGTCTTTTGGGCCATCGGAAAGAGGATCTGGATCGAATTCATTTAACCGCTTCCGGCGGGCCTTTTCGAAATCGATCTAAAGCAGAGTTCTCAAATATTCAGCCCGAGGATGCCCTGAAACATCCCACCTGGCAGATGGGCGCCAAAATCACCATCGATTCCGCAACCCTTATGAATAAGGGATTGGAAGTCATAGAAGCCAAGCATCTTTTTGCGGTGTCTCAAGATCAAATTTCGGTGGTTATCCATCCTCAAAGCATTGTTCATTCCATGGTGTCCTACCGGGACGGATCCATCATTGCCCAGCTCGGAATTCCGGATATGAAAGGGGCCATCGCCTATGCCATTTCGTTTCCGGAGCGGCTGCCGCTGAAACAACCGATTCCCGATTTCGGCCGAATCGGGTCCCTGACGTTTGCGGATCCGGATTTTGATAAATTCCCCTGTCTCGGGCTCGCTTTCGATGCTTGCGAGACAGGCGGTACGTTGCCGGCCGTGCTCAATGCCGCAAATGAAATTGCGGTGGCGGCATTTCTTGAAAAAAAGATTTTTTTTACTCAACTGCCCGAAGTCATCCGAAAAACCATGGAATCGCATACTGTTAATGTCAGTGAAAGGCTTGCTTTGTCCGACATACTCGATGCCGATGCCTGGGCAAGACACGAGGCTCAGGAATTGATCCGGACCTTGTGAGCATGCATTTGAAAAAGGGACAAACTGAATTATCTTTTAACTATAACGAATAACATGAACCGCATTATTTTTTGATTATGAGTACAAATATTTTTGCATTTATTATCGTTTTAGGGATTTTGATTTTTTTCCATGAACTGGGACACTTTTTAGTCGCCCGATTCTTTAAGGTCGGGGTGGAAAGGTTCTCTCTGGGGTTCGGACCTCGGCTGATCGGGAAAAAGGTCGGAATCACGGAATATCAAATATCGGCTATCCCTTTGGGAGGATATGTAAAAATGGTAGGCGAAGATCCGGATTCCATCGTCGCTTCCGATGTCATCTCCTTGTCTTTTACCCACAAGCATGTCTTCAAACGGATCCTCATTGTGGCAGCAGGCCCGATTTTCAATCTCCTGCTCGCCGTCATCATTTTTTTCGGGATCTTTCAAACATCCGGTGTTTATATTCTACAACCGTCAATCGGCAAGGTGAAAGCCGGCAGCCCGGCGCAAGAAGGGGGATTGAAAAAGGGAGACCTGATCGTCGCCATCGACAGCAAGGATATGGAAAGCTGGGATGAAATGTCGGAGGTGATTAAGGGAAGCAATGGAAACCCCATGACGTTTTCCGTTGATCGGAACGGCGAATTATTCGTCACTGAGATTCGACCGGAAATCATAACCGGCAAAAACATTTTCGGGGAAGATCAACAACGTTATGTCATCGGCATTACCGCGTCCGGCGATTTTCTGACAAAGGATCTGAATCCGTTCCAAGCCATCGGGGAAAGCGTCATTCAAACGTACCGGATTGCCAAATTGACCATTGTCAGCATTATTAAGCTAATTCAAGGCACGGTTTCCACAAAGACCCTCGGCGGACCGATTATGATTGCCGAGATGGCCGGCCAACAGGCAAAGGAAGGGATTGTCAGTCTTGTCTTCTTTATCGCACTGCTCAGCATCAACCTGGCTGTTCTCAATTTTCTTCCCATACCGGTACTGGACGGTGGTCACCTTCTCTTTTTTTTCATCGAAGCCGTCTTCAGGCGACCGGTGAATACGCGCATGCGGGAAATCGCCCAACAGGTGGGTATATTCATTTTGATTCTGCTGATGGCGTTCGTTTTTTATAACGATATTTCCCGGATTTTCTTCAGTTAATTAGTTTCCATCCACGAATGGTCTTTTTG
>CAYSUA010000801.1:0-2520 GCA_964433795.1 uncultured Desulfobacteraceae bacterium
CCAGCTGTAGGTCATAAGCGTTTCAATAAATTCAGGGGAGAAGCCCTTGGTGGCAACACTGTAACGTTCACAGAATTTAGTCATAAAGTAGATGGCAAGATCCTTAATATCATCGGTACGGTTTTGCAGCGTCGGCAAATCGATGGTCACCGAACGGATCCGGTATAGCAGATCTTGACGAAATCCCCCGTCTTTAACCATTCGGTCAAGGGAACGATTGGTGGCGGCAACCAGCCGGAAATCGCTTTCCTTTTCCGATTTCCCGCCCACGGGTCGATACCGCCTTCCCTCCAAAACCCGCAAGAAACTTTTTTGCACAGCCAGGGGCAATTCCCCCACCTCATCCAGAAATAACGTTCCGCCGTCTGCCTGTTTCACCAAACCGTCATGGCTCCTCACTGCTCCTGTAAATGCCCCTTTTTCATGACCGAACAGAGTGCTCTCAACAAGGGTTTCCGGGAGTGAAGCACAATCCACAACAACGAAATTTCCTTCCTCACGAGGGCTGTTATTATGAATGGCATTGGCAAACAACTCCTTGCCGGTCCCGGTCTCACCGATAATTAATACATTGGCATCGCTGTTGGCGGCTTGGGCTAACAGATCGAGACAACGTATCATCTTGGGGCTGTTGCCGACGATGTTGTCGCGCTTCAATGAAACAGAAGGTTTCTTACCTTTTTTTTCGTCTCGATATTGAAGCGCTCGAATCAGAGGGAGGGTCATGGCATCGATTGAAGGAGGTTTTTCGATATAATCCCAGGCACCGCTTTTGATGGCAAGTTCAGCACCGTCAGGGTCTCCTTCGCCTGTTATAATAATGACTTCCGGTGTAAACGGTGCTTCCCGAATCTTTGGCAGTGCGGCAAGTCCGTTGCCGTCGGGCAATCGGACATCTAGAAAAACCACATCCGGCTGTTCAGCAAAAACCTCCCGAATGCCTGACTTCAATGTTAATTCATAGTGCGCCTCATGCCCCATCCGTTCCATAGCATTGGCCAATGCATCGCAAATCATTCGATCATCGTCGATAATGAAAATCTTTGCCATTTAATCGACTCGCTGATTAAGAATATGATTATGGGTGAGGATAGAGCTACTCGCTTTAAAAATCGAAAACCATACTGATTTTCGCTATTTAATCGATTGTGTCTTGTTTGTCAAGATTTTCCAAAAGGCAGGCTAACTGTTAGTGATTTGAGGTGGGATATCATTTGGATCATTTTCTATCGGCTGAACGGTTATTTCGATTTAGGAATATCAATGCACCATCTATATCGTCTTTCTTGAGACCCAATTAGCCGGGCAGGTCTCAGCAATCTGTAATTTTAATTTTTGATAGGTGTCGGAGAGCTTCAATTTTTCTTCTTTGGTCATGGCGGGGGTACCGCTGGCAACATGATCGGAAGTGATTATCCCTTCAAGAACCATCGCATGCTTAAAACAGGCCAGGGCCTTTTCAACAATTTCTCCTTCCTCCTGAACCACCTGCAGCTTCTCAAATTGCTTGAATATATTGCGATAAATGGCCATAAGGTGTTCATCACCCGTATAGCACGCATGCCAGGCACGTTTCCATTCACGGGGGAGAACATTCCCAGGACCTGCCACCACTCCGATGGGAAACGTATCGTGTGTCAAAAAACGATTCCAATATTCCTTGATCTGGCCCCATATGGATCGTTTCAGATGGAACACGTCGAAAATGAGCAGGGCGTTTCCGATGTAGATGGCAAACTCACCCTGATCATTGTAATGAGAGGCGCCTCTCATGTAGTTGCCCAAAACGCGTCT
This sequence comes from uncultured Desulfobacteraceae bacterium, assembly GCA_964433795.1. Taxonomy (GTDB): domain Bacteria; phylum Desulfobacterota; class Desulfobacteria; order Desulfobacterales; family SURF-15; genus DUZK01. The sequence goes on from CAYSUA010000801.1 coordinate 1,795, forward strand.
GGAGGCGGAAACCTTTATTCCGAACACATAGGGCAGGCGGCTGAGGCGTTTGACGTCGAAGGTTTTAATATGGGATCGTCTGGGATCGACTGCGATATCCTTGTTGTCGTATAGAAATACGGGAACGTATCGACCCCTGTGTTCAAAAAGATCGCTGACCTGCCGATGAAAAAACGATACAACATCATCCAAATCACCGATGGAAAGCGGCGCGATAACCACGGCATCGGTTCGATTGTCAAGCGCACATTCGATGTTTTCAAGTGTGAGCGATTTTGTTTCGGCCGTTACTCCGGCCCAGCCTTCGATGGGGTCTTTCTTCTGGTTGATGAGCACGCCATTGATCTTCTTCACTTCATCCGACAGGATATGTATCAATCTTTGCCTTTCATCATTGGATATTCGATTATACTCCCCCGTCGTGCCGACCCCGAAAATAATGTCCGCTCCCCTTCCCTCCTGGGCATTATATTGAAATACCTTTCGCTGTTCTTCTTCTATTATTTTTCCACTCCCATCCAGTACGCTAATACTCGGAATACTCAATCCACGACGCACATTTGGCCGGATGTCGTACCCGAACAGCGAAGCATTCACTGGGTTCGAGACATTCATGATCTGATTTCCTTATTTATTACTTCATATATACGATCCGCGCCCGGAAAATTATATTTTGCGGTTATGCACAAAGCCCAAGTTGCTTACAGGAATAGGCTTTGGAGGTGA
>CAYSUA010000802.1:0-2520 GCA_964433795.1 uncultured Desulfobacteraceae bacterium
CGTTCATTCAATAACATACGAACAGGTTTACCGGCCCTCTTACCGAAAAGATCCCAGAGTGCCATGTCAATCCCACTCATTGTTTGACGCGTCACACCTCCTGGCCCGTACCAACTGGTTCCCTCCTCCATTGCTTTCCACACCGCCTCGATATCCGTAACATCCATGTTCTCAACTATGGTCGCTATACCATGACGGAAGGGTGCAGAGCGTGGTGCCTCGATGACGGCACGACCAACATATGAGCAAGACACGACTTCGCCTAATCCAGTCAGACCGGCGTCGGTGTGGACCTTGACCAAAAGACAGTCCTGAGTCCCGTCAGCCACTTCATGAACAACTGGTAAACGGAGGTGTATGGCCTCTATTTTTGTGATTTTCATAAGATCTGCTCACCTTAAAAGCGGATTTGCCGAGTACAAGCTTTGTATTGTATCCTTCGCTTTCGTGTCAAGAATGTACCTCTATGCAAGGGGCTGGTATAAGCGTTTGACAAAGTCGCTTTCTTGTTTTTTGATATCTTTGTAAAAAGAGTATGTATCGACGTTTGTGTTATCTGTCGAAACGGTTGACGAATGATCATGACGGATCTGCCGGTTGAAACGATTTTAGAAACCCTCCAAACCACCTTGCAAAAGGGGGGCTGTGCCGTTCTGCAGGCGCCGCCCGGTGCGGGCAAAACCACCCGGGTGCCCCTGGCCCTGCTGACCGAGCCCTGGATGGCTAAAAAGCGCCTGTTGATGCTGGAGCCGCGTCGTTTGGCCGCTCGAGCCGCGGCCGCCCGCATGGCGTTAAATTTGGGCCAGCCCGTCGGTGAAACCGTAGGGTATCGCATGCGGCTGGAACAGTGTGTCGGATCCCGGACCCGAATCGAGGTGCTGACCGAAGGGGTTTTAACCCGCATGCTGCAGACCGATCCCTCCCTTGAGGGGGTCGGTCTTGTGATTTTTGACGAATTTCACGAACGCAACCTGACGGCGGATCTGGCCTTGGCCTTGTGTTTGGACGTCCAGGGCGTATTAAATGAATCGCTGCGCATGCTGGCCATGTCCGCCACCCTGGACAGCCGGCCATTGGCGCAACTGATGGGGGATGCGCCGGTAATTACCTGTACGGGAAAAGAGTTTCCCGTTACCACCCGTTATGTGGGACGCGGAAACGGGCCCTCACTCTCACAGCATGTGGCTGAAACGATCCGCACGGCCGTCAAGCGCTATGACGGCAGCATCCTGGTCTTTTTGCCCGGGGCGGCGGAAATCAGAAACGTGCAGAATTCGTTGGATCGCTCCGATCTCGGCCCCGGGTGTCGGGTGGTGCCGCTTTACGGTCATTTATCCCGGGAAGAGCAGCAACGTGCCATCGATCCGCCGCCTGGCGGCCTTCGAAAAATCGTTTTAGCCACTCCCATTGCCGAAACCAGCCTGACCATCGAAGGCATCGGCGTGGTGGTGGACAGCGGCTATCGGCGGGCCCCCTGTTTCGATGTGGCCTCCGGCATGACCCGGTTGATCACGCTGCCGGTATCACGCGCCTCGGCCGATCAGCGATCCGGTCGTGCCGGTCGACTGGGGCCGGGCGTTTGCCTGCGGTTATGGGATCAAAACGCGCATCATTTGCTTGCCGCCCACAATCGTCCCGAGATCCTGGAGACCGACATGGCCCCCTTGGCCCTGGAACTGGCGGTGTGGGGGGTGAACGACCCGGAGCAACTCAAATGGCTGGAACCGCCCCCAAAGGCAGCCTTTAAGAAGGCGCAACGCCTGTTGGGCGATTTGGGGGCCTTGTCCGTTATAGACAAAGAGACGGGCGACGGTCCTGGTGTCGACATGGTGACGGCACATGGGCGTCAGATGGCCGAATTGGCCATGCACCCGCGGCTGGCGCATATGGTGCTGAAGGCACGGGACGCCGGGGCAGGCGCGCTTGCGTGCCGAGTGGCGGCAATCCTGAGCGAGCGGGATTTTATTCGGTTTGCACCCGGGGCCTATGACGCCGATCTGCGGTTGCGCCTCGATGTGCTTCAAACGGTTCAAGCCGGTCGGCGTTGGGCAGAGCCTGCCGTTCAAATCGATTACGCCGCCTGCCGCCGGATTCGGAAAACCATCGAGTTATTTAAAAAACGGCTTGGCATCGCCCGACAAGAAGATGGTGAAACCCGGGTGGGCAAGATTTTAGCCTGGGCCTATCCGGACCGTATCGCAAGGCGGCGCCCCGGGACCCAGGGACGGTATCTCATGGTAAACGGGGGCGGGGCCTATTTCAACGTCCCCGAACCGCTGAGTGCGGAAGAATATCTGGTGGTGGCCGGCCTGGACGGTAATCGGCGAGAGGCGCGAATCTTTTTGGCCGCCGGTTACGATGAAACCGATCTAAATGCCCAATACGGGCACCGGGTGGAAGAGACGGCCCGGGTCGAGTGGGACCCGCACGCCCGGGCCGTTCAATCCGAAACGGTGCACAAACTCGGCGCGCTGACGCTGACCGCCGAACCGTTTACCCTGGCGCCGCCGCAACGGGTGA
>CAYSUA010000803.1:0-2511 GCA_964433795.1 uncultured Desulfobacteraceae bacterium
ACAGCTTGAATATGAGTTCGTACATTATCTGGCTAATGTGACAAAGTAGAATTAATCGTAAACAAAATGAAAAGCAGGAGTAAGTTTTTAAAATAATGGAGTGAGAAGCGGTTGGCTAAATCATCTCACATCGCATTTTTCATATCCTCCCACGGGCTCGGGCATGCCGCTCGTGCAGCCGGAATTATGGCTGCCCTGCATGAATTGAACCCCGGGCTTCATTTTGAGATCTTTACCGCTGTTCCGGAATGGTTTTTTAAGGATTCCCTGTCCGGTCCGTTCACCATTCACTCCGTGTTGACGGATATCGGGTTGGTCCAGAAAAACCCGTTTAATGAGGATATATCAAGATCACTGAAACATCTGGACAGCTTTTTTCCCTTTGATTCGAACCGGCTCGAACCGGTATTAAAAATCGTATCCGATGCCGCCTGTGATGTAATCTTATGCGATATTGCACCCATGGGCATTGAGGTGGGAAAGACCTTGGGTATCCCTTCCGTGTTGATTGAAAATTTCACGTGGGATTGGATATATGAGCGCTATGTCATCGAGGATGAGAGAATTAAAGTCCATATCGAATACTTGAATCGGTTGTTTGATTCCGTCGATTTTCATATTCAGACCATACCGGTCTGCAATCCGAAGCATGTCGATATAACGGTTCGTCCGGTCAGCAGAAAGCCTCGCATCCTTCCTGAGAAAGTTCGCTCTGAATTAGGCATGCCGGAGACCACACCGATGGTAATGATCACCATGGGCGGGATTCCTCAGCATTTCGATATCATGAAAACGCTCAGAAAGCATCCGGAATACTGCTTTGTTATTTCCGGCGGCGGGGACTCCTTTATTCGAGACAATAACGTGATTGTTCTACCGTACCATTCCGACTATTATCATCCCGACCTGATTCATGCATCAAATGTCGTTGTGGGCAAATCCGGATACAGCACCCTTGCAGAAGTCTTCTATGGCGGTGTTCCGTTCATTTTCGTTAAACGCCCTACATTTCGTGAATCCGAAGTCTTTACACCGTTTATAAAAAATAAAATGAACGGAGAGGGGATATCTGAAGAGGCATTTAATACCGGCAGCTGGCTTTCCTTTATTCCGGACCTGTTAAAATTACAGCCCATACAGAGGAAACCGCCTCATGGTGCGGATCAAGCGGCAGAATATATCATGGGACTACTTGCTAATCTGCCTCAAAACGATTAGTTTTGATAATGAATGGGCTGCGATAATAGAACGATTACAAGGAGAAGAGAATGATCCGGTTATTGCATAAACATATCGTGTTCCCGGCGATAGCAGGCCTGATCGCTTTCAGTGCTTGCATGCCCATTGCATCAAAAGCAGACATGAAACCGTCAGCGACCAGCCAAGACAAATTACAGCCGGGTCTTTCCGTATTGTATGTATACAACTTTCGATACAGACACCTGGATAAGCTTCCCACCGGCAAGAAACTGAAAAGAAAAGGGAAGCCCGGAAAACCGATTCCCTATCTGAACCACAGTTTCGGGAAGGAAGCGGTATTTGACAGCGGTGTCAGCCGGTTGATCGGTCTGCACATGACCGGATATATTCATCTGGACAAACCGGGAGAATACCGGCTCAAAGCCTATGTGAACGATGGCATCCGGGTTTTTATCAGCGAGCAGTTGGTTGTGGACGAGCCCAAATGGCATCCGGATGGTGATCGATATACGGAAATCGGAAAGGTATCCATTTCGGAGGCCGGTTGGTATCCACTGCTGGTCCGGTATTATCAGAGAAAGGGTACGGCAACCATCATTCTCTATTGGCAAAAACCCGGGGATAAAGATTTCAGCGTCATCCCTGAAGCGGCGTATGCCCATGAACCATCATAATCAACCCCGGATCCTTTAAGAAAAGATACCCCAGACATCCTGAATAGGAAAACATGCAGCAGGCAAAGATACTTATCTCAAATTCGAGTCCTCTTCCATAGCTTTCAACACATCTTCGGCGTCTTTAAACTCCGGGTCGAGTTTCAGAGATTCTTCAAAATGGGTTCTTGCTTTTTCGGGATGCTCCATTTCAAGATAGAGTCTACCGATATTAAAATGAATATACGGCTCATCCGGATGTACCGTTAGTGCTTTCTGGTAGTTTATGAGAGCTTTTTCCAAGTCGCCTTTTTTACGATAGAGCACGCCAAGGGTATTGAATATGTTTACAGAATCCGGATCAATCTTTAAAATTTCATTCAAAACCGCCTCTGCATCCTGTATTCTCTCTTTTCCAAGATAGATATCGGCAGCCTTCTGGAAGCATTCCTGCGCTTCTTTGTTTCTACCCAATTTTTGATATGCCCTGCCCATGCCTTCATGTGCCTTGGCATATAAGCGGTCAAGTTGTACAGCCTTTCTAAATGCTATGATCGCTTCTTCATAAAGTTTCTGAACGGTCTTAATATATCCGATGTTATAATCGGCGCGTGTCAAGAGAGTTGTCACCTGAACCCATAGCTCAAGCCGCCTTTTT